>JASLMQ010001047.1 GCA_030746455.1 Candidatus Latescibacterota bacterium | reverse complement strand
CACGTTCTGCGGGCCGGTCGATTCCTTGCCGCCTGAAGGCGCGCTGCTGGCGCTGGACGCACTGCCGAACAAGGTCGGCGGGTGCGCCGCCAACGTGGCCATCGTTCTGGCCAGGCAGGGCATGTCGGTCGACGTTGCCGGGTGCATGGGTGACGACGGGGCCGGAAAGGTCCTTCGTGCCGAGTTGGAACGTCAAGGCGTGGGATGCGGCCGTCTATCTGTGACGGATGCGTATCCGACCAGCCAGACGATCATCCTGCTGATCAAGGGGGAAGACCGGCGATACTTCCACGTTTTCGGCGCCAATCGCGCGTTCGCCTTCGACCAGATCGACCGGAACTGGGCCGCATCGCTCAAGGCGTTCTACGTCGGCGGACTGTTCGCGATGCCGGGGATCGATCTGGTTGAGCTGGGTGACCTGCTCCAGTTCTGCCGCTCGCGCGGTGTGGTCACGGTCGTCGACGTGGTTATGGCACAGGACCTCGGGTCGGATCCGTGCCTGGACGCGTGGCTCCCGCACGTGGACTGGTTCCTGCCGAACGATGACGAGGCGCGGTTGTTCACCGGCGAGGAAGATCCGGAGGCCCAATTGCGCGTGCTGCAGGGAGCCGGCGCGAAGCACGTGATCATCACGCTGGGCGAGCGAGGCGCGCTTGCAGCGGCGGGTAGCCGGCGGTGGCGCTGCGGGACCTATCCAGTTGACGCAGTCGACCCGTCGGGGTCGGGGGACGCGTTCGATGCGGGGGTAATCGCGGCCGCGGTCAGAGGACGATCCGTTCCCGATGCGCTGCGGCTGGGCAGCGCGCTCGGAGCATCGGCGGTGCGGGCGGTGGGGACAACAGATGGCGTCTTTACGGCGGCTGAAGCCGAGGCATACATGTGTGAGCACGCGTTGGAGATCCTCGATGAACATTAAGGTCAAGATGCCTGACCTCTCTGCGACGGAGGGGTCGGAGATCGCCATCGGGGAATGGCGCGTCGAAGTCGGGCAGCGGGTCAAGCGCGGGGATGTCCTGCTCGAGGTGGAGACGGACAAGGCGGTGCAGGAGGTCGAGTGCTTCACGAATGGCACCGTGACGGCCATTCACGTTCAGCCGGGCGACACCGTATCGGCCGGGGACCTGATCGCCACAATTCAAAGGGGAAGGTGAGGGAGGCCCCAACCAGAAGAGCTGAATCACAGAGGGCACAGCACGGCCTGGCGGCCGCAACCAATGGTGAGCTCTCCGGCGGACGGACCCCCAGCGAATGCGCGGGCTACCCTCCCCCCGTTCGTAACGGGGGGTGGTCGCAGTTCCCCGCGGGGTCGGTTCGGAACTGCGACCGGGGGGATCGAGCGCCCAGGAAGATGCCTCAATGCCATGGGGATCCGCGGTGAGGACGAGGCATGGATCTCCTGTCCCTATAGCGGGTGCCATCGATAGTCCAATGTATCTCCCTATCCGCTTCCAGCGGGGCCCACTTTCTTTGGCAGCGCGCCCAAAGAAAGTGGGGAAAGAAAGCCGTCCACCCCACCACACGCTACGCCAACTCGCGTGCCCATCCCTCCTCAAGCGCCGGGCGGCTTTCCTCCCGCGAAGACCGTGCGGAGGTCGCACACGGGTTTGGTCCGCGTACCGGCTGGGGTGACTGTTCGCAGCCGGGTTGCTTGTGCCGGACGCGGGAGGGTGCTCAGCCTCGCATCAAGCCGTGCTCCGTTGATACGCAATGTCGTTCGCGAGGGCGCTCCAGGTGGCCCCACCTAGATCCAGTGTCTTTCGGATCCCGGTGGCCGTCACGGACACCCTTGCATGTTCCTGACGGGGGAGCTCCCAACCCACCCACCCCCTGTTGCCGCGGCACCAGATGGGTGGCGCGATGGACACCGCAAAGAGCTTGGTGTGGGCGCACGAGGAGTCCCCATCGGGAGTACTTCCTGTGAACAGGGTGACCTAGACGCCTGCTATGCAGCCATCTGCTGAGTCCACTGTCGGAGAGGGCAAACAAAAGTCTACATCCCAGACGTTAGTAGTACAGAGATCACCGAGGGAAGGCGAGTTGAGAAGGCATCTACGCGGGAGCGAGGGCCCGTGAAGGGCACAAGGCCCCCCCAGAACGCTGATTGAGGATTCGACGGTGAGTACACCACCACGACCGGGCGGACGGAACGTGAGAACCAAGGGAAGGTAGCACACAAACAACGGACTGAGGCGTGAAATGGCTACGGAGGATAGGGACCTTCTGCTGAAGCTCTACGAACAGATGGTGTTGATCCGCGAGTTCGAGGAACGCGTCAAGTACCTGTTCCTGGAGGGGGCGATGCCGGGCACGATCCACCAGTGCCAGGGGCAGGAGGCGGCCGCGGTCGGCGTGTGCGAGGCCCTCGAGGAGACGGACTGGATCACGTCTACGTTCCGCGGTCACGGCCACGCCCTGGCCAAGGGACTGAGTGTGCAGGAGATGCTGGACGAGCTGTTCGGCGCGAGCACGGGATGCTGTAAGGGCAAGGGCGGTTCCATGCACATGGGGAACATGGCCAAGGGGATGGTGCCTGGCATTGCGATCGTTGCCGGGGGAATCCCGGTGGCCGCGGGGATGGCACTGAGCTTTAAGATGCGCAAGCAACCGCACGTGGTCGCCTGCTTCTTCGGCGACGGCGCCGTGGCCGAAGGCGCATTCCACGAGGGCCTCAACATGGCGGCGATCTGGTCGCTGCCGGCGATCTTCGTGTGCGAGAACAACCTGTATGGCGCCTCGACGCACATCGACAAGGTGATGGTGAACACCCAGGTCTCCGCGCGCGCCGCGAGCTACGGGTTCCACGGCGAAACGGCTGACGGCAACGACGTCGTCGCGGTCCTGGAGGCGAGCCGGCGGGCCGTGGAGCAATGCCGCGGGGGAAAGGGACCGGTTCTGCTCGAATTGCTGACCTATCGGCGGACCGGGCACTCGCGCCGCGACCCGGCTCACTATCAGCCGAAGGAAGAGCAGAGGGAATGGTACGAACGCGACCCGATCGACCGGCTCGCCGAGCTAGTGGGCCTCTCCGAGACGGAGCGCGATAGGATCCAGGAAGGAATCCAGGACGAGATCGAGGTTGCGGTGGAGCAGGCTCAGAACGCACCACAGCCTACCCTTGCCGACCTGGAAACGGAGGTCCTCGCATGACGACGAAACGGCAGGGGATCGCAGAGGCCTTGCGCGACGGCATCGCCGAGGAAATGGCACGCGACGAGAACGTGTTCTGCATCGGCGAGGACATTGCTGTGCCCGGTGGCTTTGGAGGGGCATTCACGGTGACGCTGGGTCTGGAGGAGAGGTTCCCAGACCGGATGCTCAATACACCGATCGCGGAGCTCGGCTTCACCGGGATCGCCGTGGGCGCGGCTCTGATGGGGATGCGACCGATTGCGGATGTGCAGTACGGCGACTTCCTGTTCCTGGCTACCGACCAGCTGATCAACAACGCATCCAAGATGCGGTACATGTCCGGTGGCACGGCCAGGGTGCCGATGGTGATGCGGGCGCCTGTGGGCGCAACCGGACGTGGATCGCAGCACGCGCAGAACATGGAGCGATACTTCACCGGGGTGCCGGGGCTGAAGGTCGTCGCGCCGTCTACGGCGTACGATGCCAAAGGTTTGCTGAAGGCCGCCGTTCGCGATGACAACCCGGTGATGATGTTCGAGCACAAGCTGCTGTACGGCTCGAAGGGCCCCCGCGCGGAGTCCGGCGCAGTGGACGCGACAACCGACATACCCGAAGAGGATTACGTGGTCCCGCTCGACACGGCCGTGGTGCGCCGCGAAGGCAAGGGCGTCACGATTCTCGGGTGGCTTCTGATGGCGCACTTTGCGATGCAGGCAGCGGAACAGACAGGCTCCGAGGTGGTCGACGTGCGGAGCCTGTCGCCGATCGACTGGGACACGATCGGTGACTCCGTCAGCAAGACGGGGCGCGCCCTCATTGTCGAGGAAGGGCCGAAGACCGGCGGGGTGGGCGCGGAGATCGCCGCCGGGATCGCCGAGCGCTACCCCAAAGTCGTGATCTCGCGTCTGGCTTCGGCCGATATACCCGTTCCCTTCTCGCCGGTGCTCGAGAATGCCTATCGGCCGGACGTCGATCGCATCGTCGAAGCAGTCAGAAAACTGGAGGCACGAACATGAAGCGATCGGAAGTCAACGCCCTGATCGAAGACGCGAAGAGCCTGTTGCACGAACATCGGATCACGCTGCCGCCGTTCGCGTACTGGAGCCCGGAAGAATGGAGGTCCAGGGGCCCGGAGTGCGACGAGATCCGGCAGTGCAACCTCGGCTGGGACATCACGGATTTCGGGGCGAGCCGGTTCGAAGAGCTGGGGCTGGTCGTGTTTACCGTGCGAAACGGCCATCGAGAGATCGATGCCTACCAGGACAAGACCTACTGCGAGAAGATCCTGGTCGTTCGCGAGAACCAGGTCACACCGATGCACTACCACGTCTTCAAGATGGAAGACATCATCAGCAGGTCCGGCGGGAATCTCGTGTGCGAGGTCTACAACAGGACCGAGGACGATGGGCTTGCCGACACCGACGTGGAGGTGACCCTGGATGGCGTGCGCAGGCGCGTGCCCGCGGGCACGAAGCTGGTGCTGAAGCCGGGCGAGTCGATTACCCTGACTCCCTACCTGTATCACCAGTTCTGGGCCGAAGAAGGGAGCGGGACGGCGATCGTCGGCGAGGTATCGAAGACGAATGACGATGCGACGGACAACGTGTTTATGGAGGCGCTGGGGCGATTTCCGGAGATCGAGGAAGACGAATTGCCGGTGCATTTGCTGTGTACCGAGTATTGAGGCGGGGAGGCGGAGAAGCATTGAGAATTGCACAATTGAGAATTGGAAAATGCAGGGGCGGGTGATGGAGGGAGGGCGGTAGCCGAGGATAGTTGATACGGAGTGGAAGTCCTGGTATTCGGAAGGCTACAGGCGAGTCGGATGCAATCGAGGCGGACCCGAATGGGTCCGCCTCGTGCGTAGGGGGGCAGATGATGCGGCGCATGGCTTGATTTCCGAATCTGAATTCCGGGTCTCGTCAAAACGCGCAGGTTGTCACTAAGGTGACCATCCCACTCCGGGTATGATAGTCCCCGCTCGCGAGAAGCGCAACCATCTCGACCTACCTGCGGGCTGTTCCGGGAGAATTGGCTTGACAGGTCGCCTGGCTGTGCTTAGCTTTGGGATATCTTAATGGAATTCAGTTAATCTGATAAAGATGGAGTGTTGCCATGCTTCAGCAGAGCCGACCGTTCGTGTTCTCCGCGCCCAACGGCATCCTGAGCGGACGAGAGCGGGGCGTGGAGCTGCTCGACGAGCTGATGGAGCACATGCGGGAGGCCGACCCGCAGGGGGTCACGCCGCTCGACTTCTCGGGGATCGAGTTCATCGATATCTCGTGCGCCGACGAGTTCCTGATCAAGCTGCTGATGCGGATCGGCAGCGGAGAGCTGGGGAACCGGTACGTGTACATCTGCGGTGCGAATGTGTCGGTCCGCGAGACGCTGGAGGCCGTTCTACAGCTTCGTAACCTGGCCGCGCTGGCCAAGGACCGGGAGGCGGTGGAGGTGCTGGGCGTGCTGAAGACACCCATCCGGGAGGCGCTGGACGTGCTCCTGCAGGAGAAGCAGGGGACGTCGTCGGAGCTGGCGAAGGCGCTGGGGAAGAACGTGAACATCGCGTGCAACCGGTTGAACGCTCTGCAACGCATGGGGCTGGTCTGTCGGGTGCGGGATGCGAGTGTGGCTGGCGGCGGACGGCAGTTCTTCTATGAGTCGATCGTGTAGAAGAACCAAAGGCGGAACTACGAAAGCCGCGAAAAGCGCGAACAAGGCTGGAGGGGAGGCCAGGTTCTGAGGGAGATTTGGGGTAAGACGATGAGACGGGTTGATTACGACGAATACAGGAGAGAGATGGGCCCCAGGGCCATCCGTGCGCGCGTGGCGACGCTGAACGCCCAGACCAGGAGGTGCCCCAGGCAGCGTCCGAGGAGTCCGGAGGAGGAGGCCTTGCTGGGGCGGCTGATCCGGGCGCGGTTCCGGCGCCTTCTCGACTCCGGAGAGCTTGTCAAGCTGGGGCCTCGCAGATGGAGATGGTATCACCCAGAGTTCCGTCAGGAGTCCTAGCCTCAGTCCGGAGTTGTCAGCGGTCTCGGACTGCGTTTCTCGGCTTCACAGAGGCTACCCACGTACAGCGGTCATCTCACTTCTGGTGAGGTGAAGGTTTCGCCTTGTCAGCCACCTGTTTTGGCACCACAGGGCTCGTTCCGGCCTGGAACGGTTGTGCCTACGTGCTTTCTCATCCGTGTCCATCGGTGTTCATCGGTGGTTCCGCCTTTTTCGAATTGAGGCCAGATGCTGGATTTTGGGGTGCTGAAGGCGCAGATCGACGAGATGGCGGTCGAGCGGAAGGATCTCGAGACCGACTACTTTCGTCGAATCGATCGCGCCCTGGGGGAGATGGACCGGTGGGCGGGATCGTGGGAGGACCTGGAGAAGAAGATCGCTTCGAGCAGGACCTCGTGGCTTGTGGCCCAGCCCAGCGGACCCATCGCGGAGACCCATCCTCTCCCGAAGCGGCCCCAGCAGCTGACGGTGATCGCCTCGGATGGGTCGCAGATCTTCCCGGACCGGCACGAGGTGGCCAACTGCTACCTGATCAACATCGGGTATGTGGCCATCCACTACGGCACGGGCGAGCGTCCGGTGATGTCGAGCCGGCCGACGCTGTTCTTCAGGGAGGACGACGTCTATCCCGAGTGGGCGGGGCGACGGACGACGGTGACGCGGGATATGGTGGGCATCAAGCGGGGGGCGATGGAGTTCGAGCAGGTGGCCGAACTGGCGGAGTCGGCGTGGGACGAGGGGCGTATGGCCGTGGGTCTGTGTGACGGAACGCTTATCCTGTGGATGCTGGAGGGGAAGCCGCTCGACTTTCGCAAGCAGGCGCTCGCATCCTATCTGGCGGTGTTCGACCGGCTCAGGAAGGCACGGGTTCCGGTGGCAGGATACATCAGCGACCCGGGGAGCGTGGACGTGGTGAACGCCCTGCGTGTGGGGCTCTGCCAGGAGCGTCCGCCGAACTGCGACCGGTGCCCGTGGAAGGCCCAGCAGGAGTCGAGTCCCGGCGGCAATGGGCAGGGAACAGGTCAGCCGGGGCTGCCGTGTGAGCCGATCGCGGGGGTGACGGACGATGTCGTGCTCGCGCGTACCCTGGGGAAGGGCGAGAGGAGCGGGGTGTTCGGCAGCGTGTCGAAGATCCTGGACGACTACGGCCCCCACCGGACTCATTTCTTCTACGTGCATACGGGATCTGAGGTCGCGCGCATCGAGATTCCACGCTGGGTCGCCGATGACCCCGCGCTCCTGGATCTCGTCCACGTCACGGTCTGCGATCAGGCCGAGAAGGGCGGCGGGTATCCGGTGGTGCTGTCCGAATCGCACGAGAAGGCGGTGGTGCGCGCAGCGGAACGGGATCTGTTCTACAGGTTTCTGCGGGATTCGTTCGTGGAGAACGAGGTAAAGGCGGAGGTGTCGTTGAAGAGCCTGAAGAAGATGGCGGCGGGGGTCTGAGCAGAACCAGACCACAGACCATTGACCACGGACCACGAAGAGCCCATCGCGCGACGACATACCCGTGGTCTGTCGTCCGTCGTCTGTGGTCCATCGTCAGATCTTGCGGGACCCGACCAGAATCCCACGTTGTAAATCCATTACGGAGGACTGTGAAGCGTGGCAACGACGATATCCAGTCTTGGACAACCGTGCAGGGCGAAGAACATCCTGTCCGGGCGCATCATCCGGAACCGACACGGCGACGGAGAGCTCCTGGTGCTCGCAAGCTCGAACGAGGTGGCGGGGGTCCAGCTGCTGTTTGTCGATTTCGAGAAGGACACGGCAGAGGCGTTCACGTCGCCCGCGGGATCGGGTGCGTGGGGTCTGGTTGAAGTGCCCGACGACCGGTTGGTGATCAGCACGCACTACGACGGGAAGTACGTGGTGTTCGACCTCAAGACGATGGCGTTCACGCAGGTGGTGGACTTCCCCGATGAGGCCTATATCTGGGCCACTGTGATCGGCAGCGACGGACGCGTGTACGGTGGGACCTATCCCAGCGCCAAGATCGCGGCGTTCGATCCGACGACGTGCGAGGTCGAGGAGGTGGCTGCCTCACCCGTGTACAACATGTACGGGCGTGTAAGCGTAACGATCGACGGTCGAATACTGTGCAGCTTCGGTCAGAACACCGAGACAAGTCTGCTGTTCGATCCCGGGACCTCGGAGCTGGGGCCGGTTCCAGATGACGCGCGATCGGGTGCTGTGTGGCAGGGCTGCTCGATCGTGGGTTCGACGGTCTACCGGGGTACGACGAGCGAGGAGATCGATCCCCCCTTCCCGGTGCCGTCCGCAGACGGTGGCGAGTGGTCGGCGGACCCCGTGCTGAGCACGGAGGAGGCCCTGTTCCTGAGACAGGGGGACGCCGTTTACCGGTACAGGTCCGGAGATGCCGAGCTGACGCTGATGTGCGACTACCCGTCGCGGGGCATCCGGCTCTTCGGGAGCTCGGCGGACGGGAACCTTCTGGGAATTCGTGGGCAGGACTACGTGGTCATCGAACCGGGGAGCAAGGAACCGACGCTGCGGCCCATCCCGGTTCAGACCGGGCCGCGGCCGACGCTGCCGTTCAAGATCGATGCGCAGGACTGGATCTGGGGTGGTCCCATCTTCGGGCAGACGCTGTTTTGTCTGGATACGCAATCGGGGGAATTCGAAAACACAAACACGGTCTGCGATGCGGGCGGCGAGGTGTATGATGTCACGTTCCTGGACGGTAAGGTCTACACGGCATCGTACTCCGGAGGCGATATTGCCTGTTACGATCCGTCGCGGCCGTGGGACCAGTGGAACCACCTAAATCCCCGACCCCTCGCCAAGCTCGGGCCCGACTACATCCGGCCGATCGCCGGCATCTGGGTGGGGTCCGGCGACAAGCTCTACTCGGGATGGATGGCGAAGTACGGTACCTACGGGGGGGCCGTGGCGATAACGGATCCGGGCACGGGGGAGACGCGGCGCATCGAGAATCCCCTAGGCGAGCAGGCGGTGGCTGGACTGGGCGTGGGCGAGCGCGATCTCTTCGTGGGGACGTCGCTCGGGGCGAACGGACTCGGTGAGAAGGAGGGGGAATCTCCGAGCTTCGGGGTCATCGACATCGAGACGGGCGAGGCCACCTTCAGGCACACGTTCGAGGGGGCCTCGTCGGTGAGCCCGGTGCGCTACGATGCCGAGACGGGTCTGGTGGTGATGGGGGTGAAGGGGAGAGCACTCGTGTTCGACCCGGACAACCCGGGAACGCCAGTCGAGCTGTCGGAGGACGTGCCCGACCTGCGTGGGGAGGTCGCGGCGCCGGGTGACGGGCACCTCTACTATGGCAATGGGAAGGCGCTCTACGCGCTGGACCTGAAGGAGGGGAAAGCGGAGAAGATCGCCGAGCTTGCGGCGGACATCACGCACGTGGCGGTTGGGACGGATGGGTCGATCTATGTGGCGTGCTATACGGAGGTGTTCGGGGTGGGGCGTTGACCTTCGTGAAGATCAAGAGCGTTCTCCCGCCCTCCTTCGCTCCTGCCGGAGCTTCGGAAGGGCAGGCAGAGGCGCAGAGTCGCAGAGAGAGTCAAGCCCTACCTCGGCAAGCTCGGCACAGGCTCCGGGGCGGCAGTGAATAGCCTGGGGCGTCAGCCCCAGGAAGGCCGTGGAAGCGTATACCAAGACCACCATCCGCACGGCGTCCTCGCGACTCCCACCCGAGACGCACAGAATCGCAGAGGGAGGCAAGAATCAGGGGAGAGGCGAATGTCGAATGTCGAACAGGCAATTCTGAATGTCGAAGTAGATGGCCCGAAGGCATCGGTAGGCGCTGCTGTTGAGGCACATGCGGGAGAGGTGATCGAGAGCGGCACGTCGCGGTTCCTTGCGGAAAGCCGGGAGCTGAACGGGGCTCCGGCGTTCGGGTCGTTCGTGAAGACGGAGCCCGATCCGGCAGTCTTCGGGCTGGTCTACAACGTGTCCACGCACTCGATCGAGCCGAACCGACGGCCCACGGCCTACGGGAAGACGGAGCACGAGCTGCGCATGGAGCAGCCCCAGATCTTCGAGCTGCTGAAGACGGAGTTCGAGGCCGCCGTCGTCGGGTTCCGGGACGGCGGGGACATCCAGCAGGTGCTGCCCCCTCAGCCTCCCCACATCCATAGCTTCGTGCAGCCCTGCTCCGAGGCAGAGATCAAGGGGTTGACCGGGAACGGCGATTTCCTTCGAACCATTGTGGGGTCTTCGAGGCTTCCGGTGGACGACCTGATGATCGCGGCGATTCGGAAGGCCTGGCAGGCACGGGCGTACGATATGGCATACCTCGTCTCGCTGGGCAAGGACCTCTGTCGGCTGGTACGGGACGACTACGACCGCCTCAGCTCGATTCTGCGGAGGGTGGCCCAGTGAACCGACAAGTACCCCTACCGCTTGTGCGCGATCAGATCGGCGTGATCACCCAGGGCTCGTTGATCGAAGGGGTCGAGATGAAACTCGATCCCGATCGGAGCGTGGAGGACGTCAAGGCGGGCAAGTTCGTGGTGGTCGAGGGGTACAAGAACGAGTTCTTCTCGATGATCACGGACCTGAGCCTGGACGCGACGAATCCGGACATCCTGCTCTTCCCCCCGCACGAGGGGGACGCGCTTCTCCACAGCGTGCTGAACGGATCGAGCACCTATGTGACCGTCTGCCTGCGGCCGATGCTGATGCTGGAGCGGGGCGAGGAGGTCGGCGACGATCCCCGGCCGGTGAAGACGATACCGAGCCACTTCTCCAAGGTGGTAGAAGCGGAAGAAGGGGACGTGGGCCGCGTGTTCGGCCGGGAGGCCCAGGACAGCCGGTACTTCAACATGGGCACGCCGCTGGATATGGACACGCCGGTCTGCATCAACCTGAACCGGTTCGTGGAGCGGAGCAACGGGATATTCGGGAAGACGGGGACAGGTAAGTCGTTCCTGACCCGGCTCGTCCTGTGCGGCCTGATCAAGCAGAAGAAGGCGGTGAATCTGATTTTCGACATGCACAACGAGTACGGCTTCCAGGCCATGCAGGAGAGCGGATCGGGCAAGGGCGGCTTCGTGAAGGGCCTGAAGCAGCTGTTCGGGAACCAGGTAGCGCTCTTCTCATTGGATCCGGAGTCGACGCGGAAGCGGGGGCAGCAGCCGGACCACGAGGTGTACGTGTCATACGATCAGGTGGCCGTGGAGGATGTGATCGCGCTGCAGGACGAACTCCAGCTGAACCCGACCGCGGCGGAATCCGCCTACCTGGTCTACGCGATCTACA
>JASLMQ010001046.1 GCA_030746455.1 Candidatus Latescibacterota bacterium | reverse complement strand
CTGGAACGAGAGGCCGTGATCCGGGACTACCATCGGCAGAACATGTACCTGGCGACCCACCCGCTCGTGAACATCGTCGCGCACCCATGGTGGTGGATGGGATACTGGAAGGACGCGAAGGGCCACTATCCGGCCGAACCGTGGTTCGACGATTTCGGCGTCATCCCGGCATCGATGCACAACGAGTTCGCAGCGGCGGCGAAGGAGCACGAGACCGCGGTGGAGATCAACATCTCCGCGAACCTGCTGAACGGCCACTATCCACGCCACTTCGCGGGACAGTACCTCGAGTATCTCGCGGGGCTGAGATCTCTGGGCGTGGCGTTGTCCATCGGATCCGACTGTCACTCCACCCACTACGAGATCGACTTCGGTGTTGTTGAAGAGATGCTCGAGGGAGCGGGCATTACCGAGCCCTTTTGGGGCCTGGAACCGCGGGCCGACGGGTGAGGGCCGCGGGGGGCCACAGAGGACGGAAGGTATCTGACTGTGCGAGGCAGACTCTGGAGTAGATCCAATGATACCGTGGCAGATTGATTCGAAGAACCCAGTCATCTCTCACGGGCAGCTCCATCCGCGGTTCGACGCAACGCGTGCTGGCGCTGCCCACGTTGTGGAGACCTCTGATGGATTCCGGATGGTCTACTGGGGAAGCGACGGGGATGGACACAATCGTATCCTTCAGGCCGAGGCATCGCTCGATCGCCCGAATCGCTGGACCCCGCGTGGCGATGTCCTGATCGGCCCTCAGCCCGATACGGTGATCAACTGCCATGGCCCGTCGTTCCCATTCCTGCTCGAACAGGGGGATCGATGCCTGCTCTACTTCACGGCGTGGGGAGAGCATGCGGATGGCAAGCTGCCCAACACGACGGGCTGTGCCGTGTCGGGTGACGGCGGGACGAGCTGGGACTATCACGCAGAACATCCTGTGATCCCCCTCGACCGTTCGTACGACGCGGAGGGAACCGGCAGTCTTTGGGTACTGGTCGAGGACGGGACCTACCGGATGTACTACACGGCGATCGGCCGGTATTACTCCCGACCGGAAGGGGTGGAGACCGGTCACGGCGACACCATCCCAGAGATCGGGATCGCCTATGCCGAATCGGGTGACGGGCTGAACTGGGAGAAGCCCCTCGATCACCTGGTGATCTCTCCAAGGGGATTCGGTATCGAGCCGTACGAGTACATCTGCTCGAAGCCCTGCGTGGTCAAGCTGGCCGATCGCTACGTGATGTGGGTGAACACCTTCGGCACCGCCTACCGGGTCCATCGGCTCACGAGCACAGATGGCTTGAAATGGGAGTGGGGGGAGCGGCTTGGACCGGACGGGGAGCTCGGCGTCGGAGAGGAGGGTGCCTTCGACGACCGACAGAGATCGTACCCGACGATGGTGCATCGGAGCGGGACGTTTCATTGCTGGTACACGGGCAACGCCTTCGGCGTAACCGGAATGGGCTACGCGGTCGCCGGTTGCTAAGCGCTTGACGGATAGGGTGAGAGATGCGACGGCAACGCATGATCATGTCCTGCCATCGAGAGCTGCACTGCTGTGCACTGGCTCTGGCGCTCTGTTTGTTGACGGCGTTCGCTCTTGGGGTGGCACCGACGACGGCATCTTCAGACCAGATCCCACCCGTGTACGACCGTTTGAAGGATCTACACCTGACGACCGAGCTGGTTGCCGATGGACAGCCCACCAGCACCATCGTGGTACCGGCCGACGGGTCCTACGATTCCTACGCGACACGGATCCAGGATGCGATCCTGGAACGCGCAGGGGTCCGGGTGCCGGTGGTGGCAGACAATGCCCCGGCCGCCGCGGTGCCGATGACAGGCCACCTGATCGCTTTGGGGAACCGGTCCGCCAACCGGGCGATCGAGACGCTCTACAATCGCTACTACACGCTGCTCGATCTGCGGTACCCGGGCCCGGGGGGCCATGTGGTCCGATCGCTGCACAATCCCTTCGGAGACGGCAAGAACGTGCTTTTCGTCGGGGGCAGCGATGCAGCAGGCGTGGACCGCGCGACCGATGCCTTCATCGATAAGCTGACGCAGGCGGAAGGCGGGGAAGGGGAGCTCTCGGTGGGCTGGATGATGGAGATCCAGCTCGAAGACGGTATCGAGGTCCAGGAGGGTGTGAGAGAGTTCAAGACGTGGGAGGCCTCTGCGGGGTACGCATCGGTGGGCTACTTCGGATGGAACAGCGTCAGCAAGCAGATGGCGATGTATTACGTGACGGGAGACGAGTCCCACGCACGCGAGTTCCTGCGACTGGCGTTCCCCGATGCTCAGGCCAAGGCCGAGATCGCGGAGATCGACGGAGAACGGATCGAGAACAAGGATGAGCCGCTGAGCGGTCCATACCACTACAACGCGCACATGATGATCCTGTACTGGGATCTGATCGAGGAGAGCCCGTTCTTCACGAACGAGCAGCGGCTGCGGGTGACCAACGCCTTCTCGAAGCAGTTCCTGCACGATCCCTACGGGCAGGGCCGGACCTCGATGATTGTCCAGAACCTGGATAAGGGCAGGGAGGCCTACGACGTGCCCTCCTCCCGGGTGGGTCACCGTCACCACCAGTGGGCCGCCATCGAGTTCTACTGCCTCGGTCGATACTTCCAGAAGGACTATCCGCATCCCCTGTGGCAACACTGCATCTGGGCCGGGGAGTGGCACTTCTCCCCACTCCACGACCATGCCTGGGTGCTCGGCGAGTCGGACAACCTGTTCTGGTACAGCACGGGCATCGCGCCCATTTTCACCTACCTGCTGCTCTCGGGGGATCGTGTACCTCTGGAGAACGGAGTGCTCGATACGCTTCTCCTGGGGCAGGAGATGCTGATCTCCGGACGAGAACCGGACTGGGCGCTTCGGTATGCGTCGATCGGGTACCTGCACAAGGCCGCCGACCTGACTGGGGCCGGACGGTACCTGGAGTACACGCGGCGAACGGGTGTGGATCTGGACGTCTTCCGCCTGGGGCAATCCTACTGGCCGGACGCCTCGCTTTCCCCCAAGATGCCGACGGACCTGGTGGACAAGTGGAGCGTGCTGAGCCTGCCCGAAGCGATGTGGGAGAGCCGGAAGAGCGGCCTACCCCTGTCCGACTCGTTCCAGTTCGGGAGCTTTCGCAGTGCCGCGGATGCCTCGGGAGACTTCATCCTGATCGACGGATACAACGGGGCGTCCCGCAACCCGTACCATACGTTCGCGGTGTTGGAGCTGCGGCTCGACGGCGAGACCGTGCTCCAGGGGTACCTCAACCAGGTGCTGACCAAGGCCGACGGAATGGTGGAGGCGCGCAGCGCTATGAATGGGGCGCTCCGACGCCGGGATGTGGTGGGCGAGATGGCCGTGGCCGTGGGGGAGGTCCCAGATGCAGCGTTCTGCAACTGACGCCGGAACCTGGTGCAGCGTGTCGGACAGTACGCCCTGATCGTGGACGACCTCAGGTTCCGTGTGGACAGCGCGAACATGGAGGTGCAGACCGAATGGGAAGGACCCGGACGGTGGCGTTCGAGGACCGCAGGCGGCGAGGCGTGCATCGAGAGCGGCGCGACCCGCTTCGAGATCCACGCCTCGGACCCGGTGGAGATTACGTTGGACCGGGGTAGGGCGACCACGGTGTGGACCGGTGCCACCCGGTCGGGCGGAGAGCGGGCCTTCTTCTCACTCATCGCGGGCGAGGGAACCGAGGGTGCCCCGATACGCTGCGCGCGGATCGGGGATCGGGCGGCGGCGCTTGGCCTCCCTGAACCTGCTGTGGCCGTGGCCGGGAGTTACAAGGGTATTGAGGGAGATCTGGTCGTGTTGGCAAGCGACCGCCTCTTCGGCCTTGGTATCGAGGAGGCAGCCGTTGGTGAGACGCTCCTGTCGTCGGATGTGCCAATCGATGTGGACTGGGACTTCCAGACCGGTGCGATTGAGTTGGTTGCCGGGGCCGAGACCACGGTGCAGGCTGCGTTCGTTGAAGCCGACGACGTCCTGCTTGACGGAAGTCCTCTTTCGTTCGAGACTGCGGCGGACAGCTTGATCGCCTTCCGCGTGCCGGAGGGCAGGCATTTCCTGACGCAGGCCCGGCCTGCCACAGATGTGATATCGGGGACCGTGGGGGACCTAACGACGCTGCTTTCCGAGGCGTGAGCTGCGCGTCTGCAGTCGTTACAGGATCCCGACGGCGAGGAGGTGGGAGGCGGCTCGCCGACGCCCCGGTCATTCACAGCGGATCTGCCTGACGGGGTCGTAGACCTGATCACCTTCTCCGCCCAGGGCGAGGACTGGGTCTGCGCCGCCGGGGGCAGCCGGGTCCACCTGCTGACCCAGGAGGGCCGGTTCCACGGCTCTTTCCGGACGGACGGCCCCATTCGCGTGCTGTGCTGGTGGGACGTGCACCAGCTGCTGCTCGTGGGTTGTAAGGACGAGAAGGTCATCGCGTTCGATCTCGAGGGCAGGCAGAAATGGACTTTCGTGTCGGAGATGCATCCGGACGTGTACCGGGCCGGGAAGACCTACTGGTTCAAGTCCGCACGAGGCCACGAGGGCATCCACGGGCTGCACACGGGCTACTTCCAGAACGGGATGAGCCAGGCCTTCGTGGGAAGCGCGTGCACGCTGGAGATCCTGAACGAGGAGGGAAAGCTCGTCGAGCGGCTGCCCGTCTTCTGGGGGCCAGGGTCGCGTTTCGCTCTGATCAGGAGCACCAAAGGGGGCACCGATCTCCTCATTGCGCGCCAGCCTACGGATTCGCACTCCCTGGCGGTCGTGAACAGTCGAACGCTGGATACGACGCGAAGGGGGTTCTACGGTGTTCCGGACGGCCACACCTACATCGGCGGATGGGCGTCGATGAGTCGGAAGCACATTCTCTACGATGATCTCGATGGCGACCGCGTGAAGGAGGTGGTCAGCGAGATCAACGGTACCTGGAACCGGGTGACGGTGTGGGGAGAGAACGGATCGGCCCAGTACAACGCAAACTTCGGGCCCGGGAAGAGGATCCCGGCGGGAAACATGCGAGACCTGGATATCGGCGATCTGGACGGGAACGGAACGAAGGAGATCCTGGCCGCGACATCGAAGGGACTCGTGGTCGCGCTGGACGCGCAATGCAATCGGGTGTGGTCGCGCCGGCTCCCGAGCCCGCCGACCGTGCTCGCGTACGTACACGCCAATGGCGCGCCCTGGGTGGTCGCGGGCAGTGAGGGCGGCTCGATCACCGTGTTCGACGGCGCGGGCTCTGTCTCGGGATCCGGGAAGGTATCCGGCAACCCGACATGCATCCAGTCGGTGCACAACGGGGTGATTGTGGCGACCGATGCGGGGGTATTGACACGCCTGCGGGTGGGCAGTCTCGATCTGAAGGAGGCACCGCCTTAGCCAGTGGAGTATGCACTGTCCCGGTGCTTTCCGAATCCGTTCAACGCGGACACGCAGATCGCGTTCCAGCTGCCCCAGGCGAGCAAGGTCACTCTCACGATTTACAGCCTGCTCGGCCAGGAGGTGCGCGTGCTGGTGGACGGTCCCCGGGAGGCCGGGTACTATCAAGTCTCGTGGGATGGGCGAGACGGCGCGGGACAGCAGGCATCCAGCGGTCTCTATCTCTACCGGCTGATCGTGGGCGGCGATCGGTTCTCTGCCGTTCGAAAGATGGTGCTGCTGAAGTGATGCGCCGGTCGAGAGGGAACTGACGGCGCTCTGTGATGCAGCTGTTGGCCGCAGATCGACAAGGAGCACACGATGTTGGACAGCTTCACGGTCTACCGGAACGAGGATTCGTACTGCGGCCCGATCTCTATGCTGGCGAGGCTCGCGAACGGCGAGATCCTAGTGGTGTTCCGCGAGGCCAAGCGACGGGAGCGCATCTCGCATTTCGACCCCACAACGCGTACATGCCTCCTTCGCTCGAGGGATGGCGGGCGGACATGGTTCGGCCAAGAGACCCCCGACCCGGCGGGAGGGAATGGCACGGCGATCGCACAGCTGTCCGACGGTACCGTTATCGTGAATGCCTACCACTGGCTGTCTGCGCCTCTCGACGCGAGGGATCGGCTTGCAGGCCGACCCCGCCAGAGGGAGGCGCCCTGGTTGGGCTTGGCCATGGCGGGCGGCGGGGTGTACACGGTGCGGTCGGAAACCGACGGATACACCTGGTCTGCGCCCCGGCATATCAAGGAACCGGCGGATTGGCCAGATGTGGCCTGCCACGGCGCGGTGTGCGAGCTGCCGGATGGGGACCTGCTGCTGCCCGTGACGGCACGCCGAACCGAAGGTGGCCAAGGGCAGGGCGTGGTGCTGCGCTCGCGCGACGGCGCAGAGAGCTGGGGAGAGCCCGTTTGCATCACAGATGATGGTCCCGAGGACATTGACTACCAGGAGACCCGACTGCTGCTGTGTCCCAGCGGGGATCTGCTGGCGATGCACCGGACGCCCACGGGGAACTACTATCGCAACGGGTCCTCCGACGGCGGACACACGTGGGGGGCAACACATGACACCGGGATCTGGTGTGGCGGGAGCAGCCCCCCGGACCTCCGGCTTCTCGCGGACGGGCGAGTGCTCCTGAGCAGGGGCTATCGTCGAGAACCATTCGGGGTTCGCGTCTATCTCAGCGAGGATGAGGGCCGCACCTGGCCCGAAGAGATCGTCCTGCGCGACGAAGGCCCGGATCGCGATGTGGGATACCCCAGCACGGTCCAGCTTGACGAAGGGCGCCTGTTGACGGTCTACTACTGGCACGGCGAGGACCAGATCCGACATCTGCAGGGGACCATCTGGGAGTTGCTATAGGGGGCGACCACGGACGGCAGTTTGGGAGGACCGATGAAGACCCCAAGTATGGGGGGCCTTGGGACCGGTCTGACGGCAGAGACCCTATTGCTCTGGGTGAGGAGGACATGGCATACATCCATCTGGCTATCGCGATTCTGACTGAGGTTGTTGCCACCAATGCTCTGAAGGCATCGGAGCAATTCACCAAGCCTATACCGAGCTTGATCTCCATAGTCGGGTATCTGGTGTCCTTCTATCTCCTGACCCTTGTTCTGAGGACCATCCCGGTTGGCATCACCTATGCCATCTGGTCTGGACTCGGGATCGTGCTGGTGACGCTGGTGGCTGCATATCTGTTCAGGCAGATTCCTGACGTTCCTGCGATGATCGGGATGGGGCTGATCGTGGCCGGGGTCGTGGTGATCAACGTGTTTTCGGAGACGGTCGGCCACTAGCGTTGGGGAGACAAGGCGGAACCAGCGATGGGGAGCCCGAGGCGAGAGCTGCACGTCCTGTTCACGATGGATGTTGAGCCGGCCACGACGGAGTCCGGAACGTCCGGGCCCGCCTCGGCAGAGGCGGGGATGCGCTCGACCCAGGACTACCAGGATGTGCTCCGGTCGTGGGGCTATTGCGCCACCTACTTCGTACATCCCGAGGTGGCGATGGCCAAGCCCGAGTTCCTCGACGCTCTGGCAGAAGATGGCGCGACGCTGGGGCTCCATCTGCACACGACGAAGTTCGCAGCGGCACCGCAGGTGTGTGAACTGGGCGGCCTGACGGCTGGTGAGCAACGAGACGTGATTCTCGAGGCCACTGAGATTTTCGAGACGGGCATGGGATTCCGTCCCACGCTCTTCCGTCCCGGGTGTTTCTCGGCGAGCGACGCTACCTATGGCGTTCTGGTCGAGCTCGGGTTCACCGGCGGCGGCGTGTCGATCCCCGGCCGGATATGGCCGGAGCGGTATTGCGTGTGGTCGGGCGCGTATCCGTATGCGCACCAGGCGAACGAAGCCTTCCGGCTGATGGAGGGGGAGCTACCGTTTGTGGACATCCCGCTATCGGTCGACCTTACGGTTCCGTTGT
Source organism: Candidatus Latescibacterota bacterium (assembly GCA_030746455.1). The sequence goes on along the minus strand of JASLMQ010001046.1, from coordinate 8,532 downwards.
GCTGGAACCCGCTGGGCTTCCACCACTACCCGGATCTCCGACCGGGAGGCATGTACTCCGACGAGGAGGAGGTCGAGCACGACCGTTGCGCCATGCTTCACAATGTCTTGGGCCGAATGGCGGGGGACGATCCTCCCCTCAAGACACTTGTGGTGGATGTCCACAATGACCGCGACTTCACCTCGGAGGACTCCCAGGCGGCAGCGCACCTGCGTTCCCTGCTGGAGGGGATCGAGTCCGAGTGCCATGAGCTGGGGTGGAGACCTGTGGCAAGTACGTACGACGTGGTGATCCGGCACTACATGGAGATGCAGGAAGACCCAGGCAACGCGTGACGGCGAGAGCCAGAGAGGTGGAAGATGAAGCCTGAGGATATCGAGAACGTGGGCGTCGTCGGCGGCGGGATGATGGGCTTTGGCATTGCCATCAACTTCGCGCTGAATGGCTACCCGACCGTCATCCAGGACGTGAGCGACGACGTCCTGTCGGCTTCACGGAAGAACATCCGTGCCGCCCTGGATCTCTTTGTAGAAGAGCAACACATCACCAGAGAACATGCTGCGGCCGCGGACGAGCGGATCGCGATGACCACGGACCTGGCGGAGCTGGCCTCTCGGAGCGACTTCGTCACCGAGGCCATCGTCGAGCGGCTCGCCGACAAGCAGGAGCTTTTCAACAGGCTGGACGCGCTGTGTCCGCCCCACACCATTCTTGTCAGCAATACATCTTACCATGTGGTCAGTGAGATCGGTGCCGGTGTGAAGCGGCAGGATAAGATCGGGCTGACACACTACTTCGCGCCTCCGCACATCGTGCCGGGCGTAGAGGTCGCCAGGGCACCGGGAACCAGCGATGAGACCTACGGCATCGTCTATGACTTGATGAAGAGGATCGGCAAGATCCCCATCCGTGTGCTGAAGGAGAAATCGGGCTATCTGCTGAACAGGCTGCAGGGGGCGATGGCGCGGGAGGCCCTTCAACTGTGGGCAGAGGGCCTGGCGACCTTTGAGGAGATCGAGCTGGGGGTGCGGACGACATTCGGCTTCAGGATGCCCCACGAAGGCCCGCTCTACCACCACGACCTCAGCGGCATCTGGAGATGGCCCGAAGACGCGGGCAATCCGCGCCGAGGAATCCCCGATCCGCCGCCGCCCGATGCAGTGGCTGAGAAGATGCGAGCACGGATGGCTGAACGGAAGCCCTGGTTCGTGGAACCCGAGAGGCTAGATGAGGCACTCGAGAAGCGCGATCGGGAGTACATCCGTCGTCTGAAGACGCTTTACGGCTCGGATGAATAGACAGGAGAGAACGGTATGACCAAGATGACCGGCGCTCGATTTCTCGCGGAGACCGTCCACGGCTTTGGACTGTCCCACGTCTTCTTCATGCCCTACATAGCCCCCCGGGCGTTGATGGAGATGGAAAAGCTGGGCATCAAACGGATTCAGACCCACGGTGAGAAGGCGGCCGCGTACATGGCCGATGGCTACGCCAGAGCGAGAAACGGTCCCAGCCTGTGTATGGCCCAGTCTGTTGGTGCGGCCAATCTCGCGGCCGGACTGCAGGACGCCTTTCTGGCCTGCTCTCCCGTGATCGCGATAACGGGACGAGAGATCCAGATCAGCCAGCAGCGTCACGCCTACCAGGAGGTCGACCACGGGGGTCCCTTCTCGGCGGTGACGAAATACAGCGCATACGTCGCCACGCCCGAGCAGCTCCCCGTCTACCTGCGTCAGGCCTTCCGTTCGGCCACCTCGGGCGCACCCGGGCCGGCGCATCTGGATCTCCAGGGCCTGGCAGGTCAGAGGGTCGTGGACGAGGAGGCCGACCTTGAGGTCATCGTGGAAGAAGCCTTTGCCCGCGTGCCTCCCTTCCGGCCGGAGGCGGAGGCAGACAAGGTGGCCGAAGCTCTCGGTCGGCTTGGACAGGCCGCGCGGCCGATGATCGTGGCTGGCGGGGGCGTGACTTCCTCGGGAGCGCGTGCCGAGCTCGTGGCTCTGGCAGAGAAGCTGTCCATCCCGGTCGCGACCTCCCTCAACGCCAAAGCGGCCTTCCCCGCCGATCACGAGTTGGCGGTTGGGGTTCCGGGGCTCTACTCCCGGGCCTGCGCAAACCAGGCCGTCTGCGAGGCCGACCTGGTCTTCTTCATCGGCAGCCACGCTGGTGGACAGGTGACCAACGTATATACCATTCCGCCGCAGGGGACGCGAATCATCCAACTCGATATCAACCCGGAGGAACTGGGCCGCAACTACCCGATCCGCGTTGGGCTGCAGGGCGACGTCAGGAACACGCTGCGGCGGATGATCGGGCAGGCAGAGACGGCGGCGCCCCGCACGGAATGGCTCCGCCGAGTGCACGAGCTGGTGGCGGAGTGGAAAGAAGGCGTTGAGGAGGTCGCCCGGTCGGAGAAGGTCCCAATCCGGCCTGAGCGTCTGTGCAGTGAGCTCAGCGACTGGCTGCCTTCGGACGCGATCCTGGTTTCCGACACCGGGCATTCGGGCATCTGGACGGGAACGATGCTCGACCTCAAGCACCCCGAGCAGACGTATGTGCGTTGCTCCGGCTCGCTGGGCTGGGGCCTGCCCGCGGCGATAGGGGCTAAATGCGCCCACCCGGATCGTCCTGTGGTGTGCTTCACCGGCGACGGCGGAATCTGGTACCACATAACGGAGCTGGATACCGCGATGAAGAACGGGATCCATACCGTGACGGTGGTGAACAACAACCACTCGCTGAACCAGGAGCAGGGAGGCGTGGAGGAGGTCTACGGCGAACGCACCGCTGGTTCCGATGAGCTCTGGCTGTTCCCCGACGCCGACTTCGCCGGGATGGCACGCGCGATGGGGTGCCTCGGCATTACAGTCACCAAGCCGGGGGACATCGCCGGCGCGCTCGATCAGGCGCTGGCTGCCGACAAGCCGGCGGTTGTGGATGTGAAAACGGACGTGGAGGGCATCGCCCCTCGCGCGTGGACACCGTCTTGAGCGTCCGGTGGATCAAGGAGGCCGTGTGAGATGGCTGATCCGAGGTACGAGAGCTTTATGGGTTTGGGGCCCAAACGGATCGAACACTGGGAGCACTGGTCGAACCCGGACGCGGAGACATATCTGGCCGGAATCGACACCTATGCGCATCCTCGGTCTTGCCGTCTCAAGCTGAAGGAGCTCTATCCTCAGCTGGGTCTCCCGGTTCCCGAGACCGATGATCCAAAGCCCAGGCCCGAGGAGCAGGCAGACCGTGGCAAGGGGCGATGGGGGGACTCCAATCGAGCCTACTGGCAACAGGAGATCGCCAGTGCGCGGTTCGGGACCCAGGATGAGATGCTCGATTTCAGCCCTCTCGAACAGGGGGACTTCACGGGCTGGCGCGTGGTGGTGGACGGTGATTTCAGAAGCGAGGATGTGATCTATGAGCGGTATCGGAAGAACTACCCCGCGGAATGGGGGGACAAGGCCCCGGCCGGATCCTCCGCGTCCGTCAGCTTCTACAACACGATGTTCATGTGGCCGATGCTGGTTTTCGGGTACGAGAACTTCCTTCTGATGAGTCTGGATCCCCGGTTCGAACGGATCATGGAGGAGTTCGCGGAGATCAACCGCCGTGTCTACAGCGCCTTTTCACGACTGCCCATCAATTTCGTGGTATCCCACGACGACATCGTACTGGCGAACGGGCCCGTCTGCAGTCCCGCGTGGATGCGGAAGCACATCTTCCCCCGGTACGAGGAGTTCTGGGGCATCGTGAAGCAGGCCGGCAAGGAAGTGATCTTCATGGTGGACGGTTGCGTAGATGCGTTTGCCGATGATGTGATGGCTTGCGGGGCACGCGGCATCATCAGTGAGCCGTTCACGGATTACAGGGCGATCGCTCGGCGATACGAGAACTGTTTCATTGCGGGTGAAGGGGACAACCGCGTGCTGATGCGGAACGATCCGGGTGAGATCCACACCATGGTCGAAACGATGGTGGAGACGGGCAGGATGTCCGGCGGGTATATGATGTGCATCGGCAACCATATTCCCTTCAACGTTCCACCTGAGGCCATCAAGCGATACCTGGACCTGTCGGAAGAGCTGTCATACAGATGATGCCACGCAGTAGCAACCATTGCCTTAGGTAACGGCCGACAGCCCCATTCGGACTCAGGGGTCCACGGTGGAGTCGCGCTCGAGGAGGCGACATCCGGGGAACAGCCATGAAAACGTTCCATCCACAGGCCTTCTACGCGACCGACTGGGCCTGGGCCGATCCCCGTTGCCAGGCGCGGATCGACCGGCTCATGTCCGGCTTCGGCAAGCCTATATCGACCGTTCGTATCCTTGACGAGGATGGGCTCGCGGAGCTGATCGCGCAGAAGGGGTGGGTCGATCTCGGGCGCCGTCAGGGGACAGTGGGGTACCACGGCGATCCGGATATCGTGTTCAATGCCTTCCGCTGGTCCATGGGAGACGCATGGAAGGCGCTGCGGCAGAGATTCCCCATCCTGCAGGAGGGGTGGGGCTACGGCAACTCCATGTTCCATGCCCTGTACGGCCTCCCCACGATGAGCCACTTCGAGGACGGCAACCGCAAGCGTCATGAGCGGGACAACTGCTGCTGGAGCCTCCACGACTTGCACACCGGCTGGGGGTGTTTCCACAAGTGTGAGTACTGCAGCCGGGGCCGGGTGACCACCGTCATGCTGAATGTCGAGGAGTGGCTCGAGCGAGTCGACGAACTCCTCGAGGAGAACGACTGGCAAAAGGTGATCCGATTCGACACAGAGACCGACTGCCTGCCGCTCGAGCCCGAGTACGGCGTATGCGTCGACCTGGTGCAGCATTTCGCCCAAAAGGACGACCGCTACATCATCCTCTTCAGCAAGAGCGACAACGTCGACTTCCTGCTCGATCTCGACCACCGTGGCCACACGATCATGCTGTGGACCCTGTCGACGGACACCGTGAGCCGGCTCGTCGAGGTGGATACAGCCACCACCGCTGAACGGATCGAGGCCGCACGGAAGTGCCAGGAGGCCGGATATCCGGTCCGGTTCAAGTTCAAGCCGATCATCCCCATTCGCGGCTGGCGCGAGGAGGCGACGGCGACGCTGGAGATGCTGTTCGACAGCGTGGTGCCGGACAATCTGAGTATGGAGATGCTCTTCTTCAGAAGCGTCGACGAGCTCAGGTCGATGATCGACCCATCTCTGTTCGAGCCGGAGTTCATCCGCATGATGGAGGAGCATGAGACCGCAGGGGGGATGGTTGACGAGTACAAGGTGATGCCCCCGGATTTCCGTATTGAGGTCTACACCCACTACGCCAACGAAGTGCGGCGACTCAGCCCGGACACGCCGTTGTCTCTGTGCGCGGAATCGCACGGGGTCTGGCGGCGGATGACGCCGTTGCTCGGGCAGAACCGTGACGACTTCGTGTGCAACTGCGGTCCGGCCTGCACACCCGGCCTCCGCAGAGGGACTCTTGCATACGGAGAGGACTTCAGGCCGTTCGTGGCCCAGACGTGACGCGTACGTCGCTGCTGCGGCTTGTCAGAGGCGGCGGATTTCGAAAAGTGGAAGGAGGGCCCTGGAATGGACTTCAGCCGCTTCGAGTGCCTGAGCTTCGACTGCTACGGGACGTTGATCGACTGGGAATCGGGGATCGCGTCGGCGCTGAGGCCGGTTCTCGAGACGCACGACATACAAGCCAGTCGGGATAGTCTGCTCGAGCTCTACGGAGAGGCAGAGGCGGAGGTCGAGCGAGGACCGTACCGACCGTATCGCGAAGGAGATGGGACTCTCGACGGTGTGGGTCAATCGTCACCACGGCCTCTCGGGGTCAGGAGCGACCCCTCCGACCGAGGCCACGTCCGACCTGACGGTTCCCGACATGCGCTCCGTTGCGGAGATGACCGGGGCCACAGACACGAAAGGCACAGCGTGATGACGGAACAGATGGGTGAGACGGATCACTTCTACTACCGCCTGCAGCCTGAAGGCGTGTACATCGATTCCCAGCGCGACAACAAGGCCTTCGGCTACGCGGACGGCAAGATCCTGCTGTCGGAGGACAACGGGAAGAGCTGGCCTCACAGCGCTGTGTTTCCCAACGCCCGGAACATCACGTTCAGCCTCATTCTCAGAAATGGGAACGTTCTCTTCGCGACCCGTGCGAAGCTCTACTTGGGCACGGACGACCTGCAGACGGTCCAACAGATCACGGTGAAGGATGCGGACGGCAGCGACTACATTCCGCACACACCGGTGGATCCGGAGCTTCCCGGGTGGTATTTCCACACGATTCCGGGCATCAACTCGTGGGACGTCAATGGCACCGAGATGGTGGTGTGGGGGAACTACTGCAACGTCCTTGGCGGCGCGTCGCCGGTCAACATCTACTACTCGACCGACAACGGGCGGACAGTGAAGATCGCATATGCCTTTGGACAGAACCCCTACAACCACGATGACGGATCCAACGGTGGGGGGACGTCGGGCACGTCGCTGGGCAATCCGGACAACCCGGTCATCTGCCGCCACGTGCACACCGTGGCCTACAGTCCCGCCGAGGACGCGTTCTACGCGTGCACGGGAGACCAGGACAAGCCGGAGGGATTCGAGTGCCACTGGCTGAGGGGGACATACGACGCGGATGGCGACCGGTGGGCTTGGGAGGTCGTCGTGTCGGACCACCTGAACTCGCGCTACAAGGCAGGGGGAATCAGCTTCGTCGACGGCGAGTTGTACTGGATCAGCGACTCGAACGGCCCGGAGCCGTACGACCGGGGGATCTTCAAGTGTGCGCCTGAGGACCTGACCCGGCCTGAGAAGCACACGCTGTTGTTCAATCCGGAGGTGGAGTCGGGCAACCTGATCATCCAGGATGGCGTCTTTCTGGCCTCGCACTGCGCGCCCGCGTCACCCATGGCCACGGGTATCATCGTGTCGCTGGACGGGGGAGAGACCTGGGCGCAGCATGATCTCGCGGAGCTGGGACAGAGGTCGCCTACCCGGTTCCACGAGAAGAACAGCGAGGGCTGGTTCCGGATGGATCTGAGATCGGGATGGGTGGCACACGCGGAGGTGCTGTTCCTCAAGCCGAAGGATGGATGAAGACGGAAGAGCATCACCATCCACCTACGCGGCCAGGGCCGCTTCGGCGGACAGGCAGAGGGCACAGAGGAACACAGAGAGATTCTGGGGATCAAAACACAAGCCGCTTGATGATGCCTGCAAGTCGCTAGACTTTGAGGAGGAACCGGGTTTGGATACTGTCAAGATGGGCGTCATCGGACTGGGACGGTTCGGGGCCCAACATGCACGTGTCCTCACGCAGCTCCCCCAGGTGGACCTGGTCGCGGTCTGCTCACGGTCGGAGGCCCGGGCCCGGGAGGTGGCCGCTGAACACAACGTCCCGAAATGGTACACCGATCCGGACGAGATGCTCCAGGACCCGGACATCGCCGCCGTGGACATCGTGACAGAGGTGGACCGCCATGCCGAGATCGCCCTTGGGGCTCTGGAGCAGGGTAAACACGTCTTCTGCGAGATCCTGCTCACGACCAGCCTGGAGGAGACCGATCGGCTGATCGAGACCTCTACCGGTGGTCCCGCCACGATGATGGTCGGCTTCCTCGAGCGGTTCGACGTGCGGCGTGCCAACATCAAGCGAAGGGTCGACGGCGGCGATCTGGGGAGACTCGTATCCATCTACGGTCGACGGGGCGGCTGGCGCGGGATCCTGGATGAGCCCCGGTTCAAGCCCTATCCCCTCATTCTACAGCCGGGGATCCACACGATCGACCAGCTCCTCTGGCTGGCGCAGGACGATGTTGTCGAGGCCTACGCGCGCACGCGATCCATGATGGATCCCGAACGCCCCGACGCGTGGTGGGCGACCCTGACTTTCGAGAGCGGACTGATCGGCGTGATCGAGCAAAGCTGGCTCGTGCCGGACAGTCGGCTCTACTGGTCGGACGTGCACCTCGAGGTGGTCGGCACGGAGGGGAGCGCCCACATCCGGGAGCCCAACGACGCGAGCTGGGTCTGGCTGCCGGAGGCGGTCGAGAGTCCGGACCTCCATCTGCTGCCCGAGGTCCACGGGCGGGTGACGGGAGCGCTGGAGGCGGAGCTCGCGTACTTCGCCGACTGTATCGTGGGCGGACGAGAGCCCGATCAGGGGACGCTGCAGGATGCCCGGCGCGCACTGTTGGTGGGTCTTGCCATCGTGCAATCGGCGGATAGCGGCGAGCCCGTTCGCCTCTAGACCGGGGGTTCTGGCGTTTCGTGACCACCGAACCATGGGCGGCCTGCGAACACGACGGCCCGAGGCCGCGCCGAGACGGGACCGGGTGAGATGCTATGACCGCGAAGGAGAATGCGCTACGCATCATCCGATTCGACGATCCGGAACGGGTCGTGGAGGGCCCTCCGACGCATGGGGTCGGCTATCTGTGGTGCGACCACGAGGGATGCGATCGCGATTGGCCTTGATTCGACAGAACCCGGTCACCACGAAAGACACGAAAGACACGAAAGAAGGGCATATC
>JASLMQ010001045.1 GCA_030746455.1 Candidatus Latescibacterota bacterium | reverse complement strand
GTGTTCGATCCGTTCTTCACGACGAAGGAACCAGACAAGGGAACGGGACTGGGGTTGGCCATCTCCAAGTCCATCGTCGAGGATGCGGGGGGAACGATCTCAGCCCGGTCGGAAGTCGGCGAGGGCACCACCGTCACCATCTCACTGCCCGCTCAGAACAGGCGGGCCGGGTAATCTTAGCGACCACATGGCACGCCTGTCCAGATGGTGGCGGGCGCTCCCACGTGAGAGGAAGCATGCGATGACCATCCTGCTCGTAGACGACGAAGAGGAAGTTGTCCGCGTTCTCTCGGACTTCCTCGAGGACTGCGGCTACAACGTGATCTCCGCGGGAGATGGCGCAATGGCCCTGAGGGTGCTCGAGGAGCGTGATGACATCGGACTCATCGTGAGCGACATTCGGATGCCGAGGATGGACGGGATCGACTTCCTGAAGGCTGCCCGAGTCCGGTTCCCGGGGATGCCGGTCATCCTTGTCACGGGTCACGGGGACGAGGAGATTGCCATACAGGCACTCCAGCAGGGAGCGTTCGACTACCTCAAGAAACCGGTTCGGTTCACCGACCTGCAGGGCTGCGTGGAGCGTGCGGAAGCGCGCAGCCGCCTGGAGGCGAACCTGCTGCGCGAGTATCAGGACTCCCTTCTGGGGCCCTCGGTCATCAAGCAGAAGGCGGCCCCCTCGGTCGTGGACGCCGGGCACCAGGCCCTCGTGGCATCGGCCCTCACCGATCTGCAGGGCCTCGAGACCTTCTGGTTCGCCGTGGTGGATTGGATCGAGTCCCCGCGCGCCCTGGATCCGGAACGGCGAGACCAGATCGACTTCGTGAGACGCGAGATGCCCAGCCTCCTGGCCGACCTGCGCCGGCGCATCGAGATGCTGGGAGAGCACGCTTTCTACGGATCGAAGCCGGCGAGCCGCGAGGGGATGCCCCGGGACCCCCTCGGATCGTCTCCCCCGGGTGAGGCCACCGTGACTCTTGATTCACAGGGGGCAGAGGTATGATGCAGACCAAGACCTTGCTGATCGACGACGACAAAGAGATACAGGATGCCGTTTCCCAGACGCTGGATTCCCTGGGCCACCACGTCCGTGCGGTCTGCTCTGCCGAAGAGGGCCTCCACGAGTTCAGCCAGGTCGCCTTCGACCTTCTGATCACCGAGATCGACCTGCCGGGACTCGACGGCATCGAGGCCATCCAGCGGTTTCGAATGAGCGATCCTACTACGGTACCGATGGTCATTACCGACAGATCGGACCAGGAAACGGCCGTGCGCGCCATGGAGGCCGGCGCCCAGTGTCTGCTGCTGAAACCGTTCACGGACCTCGACCTGAGGCTCAGGGTGGAAAAGGCCCTTCGCGAGCGAAGGCGCATCGTGGACACCCGGGTCCTCCTCGGGGATCTGCTTCAGACCAGGAGCCATCTCCAACTCGGCATTGCCGAGCGCGAGCGGTTCCTGGAGCACCTGATCGATGCCGCACCGTTCGGCATCATCTCGACCGACCAGGAAGGCCGGATCCTCACCGTCAACGGGAAGGCGGAGAAGATGTATGGCTATCCTGCCGAAGAGCTTGTGGGAAGGCCGGCGTCGGATCTCTTCGGAGCCGTGGAATCCGCACCTGGACCGCTGAGCTCCCCGGATGGGCAGTTCGAGCTCAAGGCTTCACATCGCCGGAGGAACGGTGAGAGCCTGCCTGTCCTGATGCACTTCCGCGACATCCTGGACGAGCGGGGCCGTCGCATCGCACGGTTGCACGTCGTCGAGGACCGGTCAGAGAGGACCCAGATGGAACAGCAGCTCCTCCACGCCGAGCGGCTGTCTCTCCTCGGGCAGCTGGCTCCACGCATCGCCCACGAGTTCAAGACTCCGCTGCAGATCATCTCTGGCAACACGGAGCTGGCCTCCGCCTGCCTGGAGGACGGGCAGACCGAATCCCTCGGCCAGTGGTTGGGTCGGATCCAACCCGCGGTGGATCAGATGCTGGACCTGATCCAGGAGATGACCAATATCGGGAAGCCCGCCGACAGCAAGTGGGAGGCCCTGCACCTGCGGCCCGAAATCGAGAAGGTACTTGACACGCTCGGCCCTCTAGGAATCATCAAGTACTGCGAGGTCGAATGCGATCTCGACGGGGATCTTCCGGCAATCAAGGGCGATCGACACCAGATCGAGCAGGTGTTCCGCAACCTGATCGTCAATGCGGCGCAGGCCATGGAGCGTTCCAATACCAAGGTGCTAGGCCTGTGGGCAAGGGCGTCGCATGACGGTGAGCGGATCGAGTGCACCGTTCGGGACACGGGACCAGGAATTGCCACGGACGATCTGGATCGCATCTTCGAGCCGTTCTTCACCACGAAGCCCGACGGGAGGGGGACCGGTCTCGGCTTGCCCATCGTCAGGACGATCCTGGATCGCCACGGCGCGAAGATCGCCGTTGAGAGCACGCCAGGTGAGGGATCGTGCTTCACCCTCGCTTTTCCGGTGCTGAAGGAAGTCACCGCGAGCGCTCCCGTCGCCGTATCCTGATTCCGGTCCGGCACACCCGCATGCTCACAGAGCGTCCTCTTGTCCTGAGCCGTCCTTGCTCCCCCGATCCCTTGACTTCCTCATTTCGATCGCTTCCCGGGACCCCGAGGGCCGGTTCTGGCAACCGCCACCCCCGCCGCAAGCCCCACCCCGAGCCCCTCGTCACTATCAGCCCTTCTGACCACAGCCTCTTCATATCTCTACCACCTCCGCGACCTCAGGCGACTCTTGCATTGACCTTGCGTCAACGTGTGAGTTTCACTACTTTGGCTCCGCAGGTCCCATTCTCGCCCGGGCCCTGTTCTGCGTTGACCAGCTCATACCGTTCGACCCCGTCTATATCGGGTCGACAGTCCACTTGATTCACGACCACAGACAACTCGTAGAGAAATGAGCTCCGTATTGAGGGCCTCCCTATCTGTGCTGGCCGTTGTTTTGGCCGTTGGGAACTGCCCGGGGCAGGCGCCAATCCCGCCCGGAAAGACCCCCGAGGTCATTCGTGTGGGCTACTCCGGTGGGCTGTTTCCGACCGTCAGCAGGAAGGATATCCAGGTGGCCGTGGAACTCTGGGCGAAGCAGATGACGGCCGACTTGGGCCGGCCGGTGAGCCCGAAGATCCTGTTCTATGACGACCTTCAGTCTCTCCTCGCATCCCTGGCTGCGGGGAACCTCGACGTCGCCTCCATGACTTCCGTCGAATACCTTGCTTCGGCGAACCGGCCCCCTTTGGAGCCCTTCGTGGTCGGCACGGTCAATGGCAGAACAGAGGAGGAGTATGTTCTCCTCACCCATCAGAGCCGCACAGGGATCTCGCTGAGCGACCTTCGGGGCCGGAAGCTGATTGTGGAGGGAGGACGGCAGGGGAATCCACTCATGCTGATCTGGTTGGAGGCCCTGCTTTTGAGGGATGGCCTGGGCACGATCGACGCATTCTTTGGCGGGGTCGAGAAGGCTGACAAGACTTCACAGGCAGTGATGGCGGTCTTCTTCGGCCGGGCCGATGCCTGCCTGGTGACAAGAAGGCTGTATGCAACGGCAGTGGAGCTGAATCCCCAGCTGGGTAAGGACCTGGTGCTGCTCGTGCAGTCCCCGGGTCTGCTCTCCGGCGTGGTCTGTTTCCCGGCCAGTGTGGCCGAATGCAAGCGAGAGATCATGGAGGACGGGATATTCGCCATGTCCACCAATCCGAAGGGGAGGCAGATCCTCACGATCTTCGGCCTGGACGGATTCGCTCCCTACGAGCCAGTGCATCTCGAAGCCACGCGGCGCCTCGTCCGTGAACACACCGAACGCGCACGCCTTCTGGACGGCGGCGGCTCCGAGGCAATCGGTTCGGATGATAGGGATTGAGGCTGAAAGGACGGGACCCATGCGCCTGATACGATCTGGAGCACTCCTTTGTGTTACGCTGGCCGGCTGCAACCTCGACTCCACCAACCCATCGAACATCACGGGGTCGGGCGCCCTCGTGACCCTCACCGACAGCTCGAGCGCCTTCACCGGCCTGAGCGCATCCCACGCCTTCCAGCTCACCGTCACTCACTCCCCCGAATACTCGATCGCGATCACGGTGGACGACAACATCCAGGAATACCTAGTCGCGAGAAAGGACGCAGGCATCTTCTCCCTGGGCCTCGCCTCTTCGCGGTCCTACAACCGGATCACGGCGCGCGCGGTCATCACCATGCCAAGCATTCAGGCCGTGTCGCTCTCGGGGGCGTCAGGCCTCGTCGGCAGCGGCTTCACCACAGCCGGCACGCTGGCCCTTCAGGTGTCCGGGGCCAGCAACGTCGCCCTCTCATCCGGGGGTAGCGAACGGGTCGCCATGGTTGTCTCGGGCGCCAGCGTCGCCGATCTGTCTGAGTTCCCTGTGGATGAGGCCGACGTCAACCTGTCGGGCGCGAGCCGATCGACTCTTCAGGTGCACAACCGAATCGACGCGACGGTGAGTGGGGCCTCGGTACTCACCTGCTCGGGATCCCCGCAGTGGGGCAGGCGTCAGGTCTCCGGAGCTTCCCAGATCGTGGAGATCCCCTGATACGCACCGCGAGGCAAGACATGTCGGGAGCCCGGTAGAATGCAGCTTGGCGGGAATCCCTCGGAGTACATTCCCCTCTGACACATCACAGGGAGTCACTATCTATGAGGCGTCGAGAGGTACGTTGGGATCGAATGTTCCCCGATGAGCTGGAGGCCGCCGTTGAAGCCTGTCCGGTCGTCTATCTGCCCTACGGCCTCTGCGAGCCGCACGGCCCGCAGAACGCGCTGGGCATGGACGCCCTTCGCCCCACCCGGATCCTCCGTCGGGTCGCAGAGATATTCGGCGGCATCGTTGCCCCACCTGAATACTGGCATTGCCACGAGTCGGGCGGCTATGGAAGCTGGGCGCACCCGCGCGTCGGGCAGGCTCGGCCCTGGCTGACCGCCGTCCCGCCCTGGGTCTTCCTCAAGAACCTCTGCTATCACATACGTGCCGTCGACGCCCTCGGCTTCCACGCGGCCGTCCTCTTCTCGGGACACGCCGGCCCTCACAGCCACGACGTCCCCCGCGTGATCGAGACCATGCAGGGCCACATCTCCACGCGGCTCTACTGCCTCATCGGTTCGGGTACCTCCCAGTCGCGATTCGACGAGGACAAGGGCATGGGCAGCCACGCCGGACGGGGTGAGACCTCTCTCCTCTGGGCCGTTGCACCCGAATGTGTAGACATCTCGCGCATGCCGAAGCCGGATCAGCCGCCCCCCCACTTCGCGATGGGCGAATACGTGGCGGAGTCGAGCCGCAGCGTCGGCGAGCACATGGTCGCCGACATCGTCAACGCACTGGTTGACAAGGCCGGCGAGCTCCTGGCGGAGTACGACGACTCCGTGCCCCGGAAGCCGTCGCTCACCTTCGGGGAGGTCGAGGCGGTCTGGGACGACGAGATCCGTCCCGTGTTCAAGGACTTCGCCTCGATGCAGTCCTCGGGCGACGAGCCGCCGGAGGACTCCCGCTGGCACCGAAACTGGCGGCTACCGGACATCCATTAGTCGTCCATTGGTGAGGCCTGCGGTTACATACACAAGGCAGAGATACCGCATCCCCGAGTGCCCTCCGGAGCCACGAAGTGGCGAAGGAGGGTGTATCGAGGGGCGGTCCCCGCAAACGCGATCGTGATGACACCGCTGCAATCCCCTGAAGCATAGGAGAAGGCAACTTGCCTCGCCCAAAGAAGCTTCTCACCAACGACAACACGGATCTGAAGCCGGTTACCGAGTTCTCCGGACGCACGCTGGAGCTCGACTTTCCAGACCTCCACATCGGCGTCGCGGAGTATGACGAGGGCCCCACCGGCTGCACCGTCTTCCACTTCCCGGGCGGGGCCACCACGGCCGTGGATCGGCGGGGCGGCGCCGTCGGTGCCATCGGCCTGGAGTACCGGCTTAGAGACGCCATCTGCTTCGCAGGGGGATCGGCCTTCGGGCTCGAGGTTGCGGCGGGGGTCCGCGCCGAGCTGCTGGCATCCCTGGACTACAAGATCACCTGGAACACCCTCCCCTCGGTTGCGGGGGCCATCATCTGGGACTGGTCGGGTCGCAAGAACGCCGTCTACCCGGACAAGGAGCTGGGTCGTGCCGCGCTGAGAGCCGCGCTGTCGGGAAGGTTCCCGCTTGGGGCACGCGGCGCGGGCCGATCGGCAAGCGTGGGAAAGTGGCTGAGCCGGCCACACACCCGGGAGAGCGCCGGCCAGGGGGGCGCGTTCTACGCAAGCGGTCCGACCCGCGTGGCCGTGTTCACCGTCGTGAACGCCATCGGGGCCATCGGGGACCGTAACGGCAACGTGGTCAGGGGTCACCTCAACCGGCGCTCCGGCGAGCGGAGCCGGGTCCAGGACATCGTGAAGCTGGAGTCGGGAGTTGAGCGGCAAGACGATCCCCCACCCGGGAATACGACCCTCACCTTTGTCGCAACCAACCACAAGCTGGCGCGCCCCGAGCTCGAGCAGCTGGCCGCGCAGGTCCATGGCTCGATGGCTCGTGCCATCAACCCCTTCCACACACTCACCGACGGAGACATCCTGTTCGCGTCGACCACGGCGGAAGTCCGGAACAAGGGCATCAACCCCTCGATGCTCAGCCACATCGCCTCAGAGCTGGCATGGGATGCCGTCCTCAACTGCTTCGACTAGGTCGCGCCAACAGGGGTTTGGCTTCAGTCGTCTCACGTCTCACGTGTGACGTCTGACCTGCTTTGATCGCGGCTGTGGTCTGTGGTCCGTCGTCTGTGGTCTGCCGCTTGGAAACCTGGAGATGGTTCCATGAATCTTATCGTGATCTGTACAGATACCTGGCGTGGCGGCGACGGCGGCGGCTACCGCCACCACCGGGTACACACCCCCCCACACGATCGCCGCGCGGCGGGGGGGGGGGTTGTCGAGCGGGTGTAAGCCGC
>JASLMQ010001044.1 GCA_030746455.1 Candidatus Latescibacterota bacterium | reverse complement strand
TGAGAGAAGCACCTTGGTGGAGGACCGGCTGATGGCCCCCGAAGGCAGCTTGGTGTAGATCATGCCGCTCCCAACCCCCAGGTAGAGGCTGGCTTTCTCGCCCACGGGGGCCCTGTAGAGCCCTCTGGCCGACACAGGAATGGTGGTGACGCCGGATTTCTTGAAGTACTCGGCTGCAAGCATGACACCGGCGGCCTTGCTGCTGAACGGCAGGACGACGGAGACGTGGCCCCCGACCTGCTTGCCTTCGAAGATGAGCCCTCCTCCTCCTCGCAGGGCGATCTGGGCATCGGCGACGCCGGCAGATAGGCCCACGAGAAGAAGGGAGACCACGATGATGTGACCTGGTTTCATATGAGGTACACCTCCTGTGGCATGAGGGGCGGTCCGGCGATAAGATTCTGTAAATAAAGATCTTGAAGTTGTGGCGGGCGGTGATAAGGCCGTCAGGCCCTCGCCGCGCCTCCCCGGGTCGGTCCCTCCGCTTTCTTGGCGCGATATTGATACCATATTGGCCAGATGAAGACATAATATACACAATTTCGGAGAAATGGCCAACAGGACTGGCTACTGCCCTTCTAGGAATGGCTCCGGGGCCGGGGCGCGTAGGCTTGCGTTCGTCTTCCGACAGACCTATCTTGCCGGAAGCCATCGAGACCCGTGATCGGCAAGTGGGGGTTTGTCACGCTCCGAGGGACCCGAATATGACCACAATCAGGGGGATGTTGACCGTGGAAGCGCTTGAGGAGCGCGTCGCTGACGGCGCCGTGGACACGGTACTGATGGTCTTTCCAGACCTCTACGGACGCCTGCTGGGCAAGCGCTTCGATGCCGAGTTCTTTCTCGAGGAGGTCGTCACCGTGGGAGGCCACGCGTGTGACTACCTGCTGACGGTCGACATGGAGATGGATCCCGTTCCCGGATACCGGTATGCCAGCTGGGAAAAGGGATACGGAGATGTACACCTTGTTCCCGACCTCGCCACTTTGAGGCAGGCCAGCTGGCTGGACCGGACCGCCCTTGTGATCTCCGATGTGGATGCGCACACAGGCATGGACATCGCCCCTCGGTCCATCCTCAAGCGCCAGGTCGATCGTGCAGTCGATCTCGGACTCACGGTGATGGCCGGCACCGAGCTCGAATTCTACACGTATCTCCCGTCATATCGGGAGGCGGCCGACCAGGGCTATGCCGATCTCGAGCCCGCAGGTTGGTACATCGAGGACTATCACACCCTCCAGGGTACCCGTGAGGAGGACTTCATCGGGGCCGTACGGAGGCACCTTCGGGATTCCGGCATCCCGGTCGAGAACTCGAAGGGGGAATGGGGGGCCGGGCAGCACGAGCTGAACGTGCGCTACGCCGATGTCCTCACAATGGCGGACCGTCACTCGGTCTACAAGCAGTGTCTCAAGGAAGTGGCCAACCAGATGGATCGAAGCGTCACCTTCATGGCCAAGCCGGAGACCGATCGGGCCGGATCCAGCTGTCACCTGCACGTGAGCCTATGGGCGGATGGCGAAAGCGCCTTTCCGGGCGACGGCCGGCTCGGACCGATCTCCTGCTCGGACACCTTCCGATGGTTTCTCGGGGGCTGGATCGGGCACGCGGCGGAGATGATGGTGTTCTACGCGCCCACGGTGAACGCATACAAGCGCTACCAGGCCGCCTCCTGGGCGCCCACGCGACTCGCCTGGAGCCACGACAACCGCACGGCCGGGTTCCGGGTTGTGGGATCCGGAAACAGCCTCCGGATCGAATGCCGGATACCCGGGGCAGACTGCAATCCCTACCTGGCCCTTGCGGCCTCCCTGGCCTCGGGCATCGACGGGATCGAGAACCAGATCGAGCCGCCTCCGGTGTTCGAGGGCGATCTCTACGAGGCCGATGATCAGCCGAGCGTTCCGCACAGCCTGCAGGAGGCCACGAATCGGTTCGGCTCAAGCGCATTCGTCAGGGATAGTCTGGGACCCGATGTCGTCGAGCACTACACCCACTTCTTCCGGACCGAGATTGCCGCTTACGACCGAGCGGTGACGGACTGGGAGCGAAAACGCTACTTCGAGCAGATCTGAAGCCCTCCCCGACTGCGCCAGACTCGCAGCGCTCCTTGATTCCTGAGATACCCTATCCTCCAGCTGAACGGAGACGAATCCATGTTGCTCGAGAGCAAAGTCGCACTCATCACCGGCGCTGCCCGCGGCATCGGCAGGGAGTCCGCCCTGCTCTTCGCGGCCGAAGGCGCGAGCGTGGTGGTGGCCGACCTCCAGGATGAGGAGGGGCAGGAGACCGCCGAACGGGTTCGCAGCCAGGGGGGCACGGCCCACTTTGTGCACGCTGATGTGTCCATTTCGGAGGATTGCGCCCGCATGGTGCGCTCCGCAGAGGAGACCTTTGGCAGGCTCGACGTCCTGTTCAACAACGCCGGGGTCAGCCACGCCGACGATGCGGACGCGGTCGACACCGACGAGGAGGTCTGGGATCTGACTATGTCGGTCAACCTCAAGGGCGTCTTCCTTGGATGCAAGTACGGCATCCCCGCGCTCCAGCGTGCGGGGGGCGGCGTTGTTATCAATACCGCCTCCTTCGTTGCTGTCCTGGGGGCCGCCACACCCCAGCTGGCCTATACCGCGAGCAAGGGAGGGGTCCTGGCGATGACCCGGGAGCTGGCCACGGTCCACGCGCGGGAGGGGATCCGTGTCAATGCGCTTTGCCCGGGCCCGCTGCGAACGGAGCTTCTGATGAAGTACCTGGACACCGAGGAGAAGCGGCAGCGACGTCTGGTACACATCCCGTTGGGACGGTTCGGGGAAGCAGACGAGATCGCGAAGGCCGCGTTGTTTCTGGCCTCGGACCAATCCTCCTTCATGACGGGTGCCACATTCCTGGTCGATGGCGGGATCACCGCCGCCTATGTGACACCCGAGTAGGGGCGACCACCGCCCGAGATCCGTATGCATCATCACCCTTGGGAACAGGTGCCACATGGACAACCTTAGGATCCTACGCGAGCCGTACATCGATGCGCCGGAAGGTTACGCCGTCTACGCCCAGAACCCGTCCTACACGGAGGGCGAGGGCCAATCCATTCTCGAGTCGGTCAAGCATGAGGCGCTCCACATTGATGAACAGGGCCGCAAATACTACTACCACGACCGGATCTACCGCCGGCGATCGGAGGACAACGGGCGCACCTGGTCTGTCGAGCCGGACCTGGCCCGAGAATCCCCCGTGACGCTCGACGGTGAGCACCGGATCGTCCCCATGCACGTCCTGGATCCGTCCGGCGGTCCTCTGATCAGCTTCCACTGCACCTACGAGATGGATACGCGCGAAGCGATGTTTCAGTCCGGTTCCCGTCGCGAGAGGACGTATCGTCTTCACTACGAGATCTCCGGAGACGGGGGCAGCTCCTGGTCGGCGCCGCGCCAGGTGATCGACCATCGAGAGGGCTATGACGAGACCCACTGGGGCCCCGGCCTTCGGTTTGGTGAATCGGGCGGCATGGCCGACCTGTTCGCCTGGACCTTCCTCGATGACGGCACGCTGGTCTTCGGCCTCACAGCCACCTGCGTAGAAGAAGGCAGAGTGGGCGTGGTCTATGTCCAGGCTCGGCGGCGCGAGGATCGGTCGGATCTGATCTTCACGGTTGGCGATCTGATTCTCCTACCCACGGGCCAGTATCCCGCGATCTGTTGCGAGCCGGCCGTGGCGCACCTCGGTGGGACGGACCTGTTCAATGTGATGCGTTTCCAGGGAGATGCGTCTCGCGGAGTATACGCGACGCGCTACGCTACGATGTCCCGAGATGGCGGTCTTACCTGGTCGGCCCCGGAGCCCCTCCGATACGACGATGGCACGACTGTCTGGACGCCGGCCTCGTACTCGCAGTTCGTCGAATCGAGCAAGACGGGCAGGACCTACTGGCTCGCCAACATCCTCTCGGAGCCCGTGCACGGGCAAATGCCCCGCTATCCGCTGACGATAGCCGAGTTCGACACGGAGCACTGCTGTATCCTCAGGAACACGGTTCGGACCATTCAGGATCTTCCCGATGGCGCGCCACTCCAACGTCGATACACCAACTGGGGCAGCTATGAGGAGCGAGGAACGGGCGACTTTGTCCTAACCCTTCCAGAGCAGCCCAAGCACATGGATTTCACGGCGATGACGCGGCCCGAGGACTTCACCGCGGACTGCATCCGCTACCGGATCCAGATCTGATGTTCGCGTGACCGAATGGAATCTCATCTCGAAGCGGTTCCAAGCGCTCCGACCATCCCAAAGGCAGAAGGCCCTTCATCAGGAGGTGACCCATGAACAACGGATGCAACGGCAAGATCCTGCGGGTGAATCTGACCAGCGGCGAAATCGGGGTGGATGAGCCCGGTGAAGACTTCTACAGGGCCTACTTCGGAGGGTGGGGCTTCGTAGCCTACTACCTGCTCAAGGAGGTGCCGCCGGGCACGGATCCCCTTGGGCCGGACAACAAGCTGATCTTCGCCCTGGGACCGCTTACGGGAGCCGCGGTGGCAGGTGCGGCCCGCAATGCGGTGGGCGGCAAGTCCCCGCTGACCGACCTGTTCGGGGAGACCGACGTGGGCGGATTCTGGAACGCGGAGCTCAAGCGCGCCGGATACGATGCCATCATCGTGGAGGGCAAGGCAGAGAA
>JASLMQ010001043.1 GCA_030746455.1 Candidatus Latescibacterota bacterium | reverse complement strand
TGAGAGACCAGATCGCGATCTGCATGTCCCACCGCAAGAACCTGGAGACGATCTTCAACAGCGTCGCCGACGGGATCATCGCCGTGGACACGGACCTGCGGGTCGTCAACCTGAACATGGCGGCGACGCGGATCGCGGGATGGCCCGTGGAGCGTGCGGTTGGAAGACGCTGCTCCGAGGTCCTCAAGCCCGCCGAGGGCCGTGACAGGTGCGACCTCGCAGCCGCGGTGAAGACGGGTCGGATGCTCGAGCACCACGAGATCAGCATCCAACGTCCAGATGGCGAGACGAAAACGCTCCAGCTGACCACCCACCTGCTTCGCGACGAGGCCCACGGGATTCAGGGCCTCGTTGCCATCTTCCGCGATCTGACGGAGCTGCGCGCACTTCGAAATGCGCTCGAAGGCCGATCCGGGTTCGAGCGTCTGGTGGGTAAAGACCACCGGATGCAAGAGATCTACGAGCTGATCGAGGACATCGGCGAAAGCGACGCGACCGTCCTGATTCTCGGAGAGAGTGGCACCGGCAAGGAGCTCGTGGCGGAGGCCATACACCGCCAGAGCCACCGACGGTCGGGTCCCTTTGTGAAGGTGAACTGCTCGGCGCTCTCCGAGGGCCTGCTGGAGAGCGAGCTTTTCGGCCACGTGAAGGGGGCCTTCACCGGTGCGTTTCGCGACAAGCCCGGACGGTTCGAGCTGGCGGACGGGGGAACGATCTTCCTCGATGAGATCGGGGACATCAGTCCCGATGTGCAGGTCAAGCTGCTGAGGGTCTTGCAGGAGCGGGAATTCGAGCGGGTGGGCGGGACCGAAACGCTCAGGACGGACGTGCGCGTGGTGGCCGCAACGCACAGCGACCTGAAGAAGGGAATGGCCGAAGGGCGATTCCGTCAGGACCTGTACTACCGGCTTTACGTGGTGCCGATCGAGCTGCCCCCCCTCCGCGAGCGAAAGGAGGATGTGCCCCTGCTGGTCCAGCACTTCGTGGGCAGATTCCGTCAGCAGACGGGCAAGCCGATCGAGGAGGCATCGCCGGCGGTCCTGTCGTTGTTCATGGACCACGACTGGCCGGGCAATGTCCGCGAGCTGGAGAACGCAATCGAGCACGCCTTCGTGAAATGCCGAGGCAACCAGATCGGGATCGGCGACTTGCCCCTTGGGATGGTCCGGGAGGTGCGTGGCGGGACGGATGGCGAGGCCCGTTCCGATATCCCAGAACGGGAGCGATTGGTGAGGGCCCTCGAGCGGTCAGGCTGGAACCGGTCCCGGGCCGCCCGAATCCTGGGGATGCACCGCACCACGGTGTGGCGGAAGATGCGGGAGCACGGGATCGAAGAACCCGAGATCTGAATAGAATGGAGAGGAGGGAACGGAGATGATCCACACGGCAGAGTCGACTCGATCGCTTGATGAGGTCTGCGACGCGCTGCAGGAGGCGGTGACGAAGCGCCAGTTCGGCGTGATGACGGTTCACAACCTCAGGGAGACGATGGCCAAGAAGGGGGTGGAGTTCGGCCGGAACTGCCGGATTCTGGAGGTGTGCAATCCCCATCAGGCCAAGCGTGTGCTGGAGAGCCAGATGGAGATCTCCACGGCCCTGCCGTGCCGGATCTCTGTGTACGAGGAGGGGGACAAGGTCATCCTTGCTACCATCAAGCCCAGCATGATGCTGCAGATGTTCGGGGGCGAAGGGCTCGAGGACGTGGCCGAAGACGTCGAGCGGGTGATGGTGGACAGCATGGCAGAGGCAGCGGGCTAGGGAAAGCGCGGGGGCCGCACTCTGTACGCAAGGCTTCGTCTGTCCATTCCCGGACCAGGAGGTGCGATCTATGAGAACAGCAGTTGGGCTTGTTCTGGTATTCCTTACCGTACTAGCCGCTCAGGCAGATGATCTGGACGAGAAGGCGCGCGAGCTGGAGGGCAAGCTGATGGCTCCCTGCTGCTGGACCCAGACCGTCTCGAAGCACTATTCCGGAGCGGCCGAGGAGATCCGCAGCGGCATTCGCCGGATGCTGTCCCAGGGCAAGACGCAGCAGGAGATCCTCGACTTCTATGTGGCGCAGCACGGCAAGCGGATACTGGCGATGCCGGAGGCCCGGGGCTTCAACCTGCTGGCCTTCGTGCTGCCCGGGGTGTTCCTGCTGCTGGGCGGATGGGGAACGTTCCTACTCGTCCGGCGATGGCAGCGGGGCAAGCCATCGGCAGAGCCTGTCCAGGTGGCAGCTGATGCATCGACCGGCTACGCAGAGAGATTGGAGCGGGAGCTTCGCGAGCGGGAGTAGTCCGTTCGCTCGTCTCCGCCTGTTCGCGCACAGGGGGTCAGAGAATCGAGGAGGTCGGAACCGATGGATGTCGAGGTCCGGTCGTTCGAGGAAGATGTGATTCAGGCCAGTTACAAGCTCCCGATCGTGGTCGATTTCTGGGCCGGTTGGTGTGCACCGTGCCAAATACTGGGGCCGGTGCTGGAGAAACTCGCAGATCAGGCGGACGGGGCATGGTGGCTGGCCAAGGTGGATATGGATGCGAACCCGGACGTCTCGCAGGCGCACGGGATCAGCGGCATTCCGGCGGTCAAGCTCTTCCACGAGGGGAAGGAAATCGCCCAGTTCGCGGGGGCGCTGCCCGAGCCCCAGGTGGCCCAGTGGCTCGACGAGCACTTGCCCTCGGAATCCAAGCAGGCCGTCGCGGAGGCGCGGGCGACCATCGCGGCGGGGGACCTCGACAGTGCGCGGACCAAGCTCGAAGGCGTGGTCGGCGATGATCCAGGCAACCTCGACGCCAGGATCGAGCTGGCAACACTGGTTTTCGAGGAGGACGCCGAATCAGCAGTGGACCTGGTGGCGGAGGCGGGCCCCGAACACGAGGGGTACGACCGGGTGTCCGCGATTCGCACGCTTCACCGCCTC
>JASLMQ010001042.1 GCA_030746455.1 Candidatus Latescibacterota bacterium | reverse complement strand
GATGCGCTTCCGGAGGTCTTCAGGATCCGGATACAGGCGAAGGCGCGCCGCGCCGCGCGCGCGCCCCAATCCGCCGAGCGACACGCCGACGCCGTAGTTCGCCACCCAGTTCCCTTCCCGCGCATAGTCATCGAAGGGCTTCTGGAGGCCGTACACACATTCCACGCGAATCGACCCGTCGGTTGGGATCAGGGAGAGACACGTCCGGCACGCTTCCTCCTCCTGTGGATCTGCCAGGTTGAACGTCAGGAAGAGCCGACCCACAAGGTCCGGATAGCGCTTCCGGGCTTCGAGGATCGCCCGGATGCTTTCTCGCGCCTCCCGTATCAGCTGATGCGAGCCCTCCTGCACGCATTTGTCACACGTGCACCGGCACGGCTGGTATTCCGACAGCCACAGACTCACCTCCCGTATACCTTGCTCTGCCGCGCTCTGCATCCACTCCGAAAGCAACTGCTCCAGCAAGGGACTCGATGCGCACGGACAGCGGGCTCGGGGATGGTATCCTGGCTTGGCGACGGATGACGGGTTCCTCGCCGAGTCGCCCTGACCGATCAGTTGCGGGTAGTATTCCGACAAGGAGGCGGAATCATCCCAGAAATCGTAGTGCCAGCAGTGCGGCATGATATGGAACGCCCTTGTCCGGGCCCACTCGATCACGTCCATCGGCAGCGGCGGGCATCTTGGCTCATCCGGACCAAAACGGACGGGATGGTTGATATGCTCGAAGTTCAGCTTCATGCCCGCCAGCCAGGGGACGTGTGCGCGCGTCTTCAGCCCCGAATTCCAGAGGCCGCGCTCCTCGAAATCGGGCCAGTCGGTGATCCTCGCCAGGGGCACCACGGCTTCCGCCTCGGTCAGCTCTGCAGTCAGCAGCTGCTTCAAGGTCTGGATGCCGTAGAAGACCCCCCTGTCATCCAACCCCGCAACGACCAGGCCATTCCTTCCGAGCGGCCGGATGACGTAGGCCTGCTCCGGGTGGGACGTCTGTTGGAGCCGAGCGGCGTCTTCGGCCGCCTTGTCACTGACTGATTCGAGTGCCGATAGTAGCCCCACGTGGATGGTGAACGAGCCACCGGTAGGGTCGCAGCCCCCCTTGGCACGGTAGGCGGCCCGGAGTTCGGACACGGCTTCCGTCACCATAGCCGAAGTTTCGGGGGCGGTCTCAAGATCCACGTCGTCAGGCGCGATGTGCACCTCTCCGGATATTTCGATCTCCTGCGGCAGGGGCAGCAGATAATCGCTCCAGCGGGTCTTCTCGCTCGCGGCCTCGGCCGCTGAGCTCGGTCTTGCCATTTCGGGCCTCCTGTGCATCTCCCCCGGGCCTGCCGAGGAGTGGTGGGGGAACGCTGAGAGTAGGCTGCAAAGGGTCAGAATGCCTGCCAGGCTTCACATCGATCACGCCATCCGGTCTACACGCGTTCGAGCCGGGATGTCCACTCTCCAGGGATGGAGTTCGGCCTCCGGCCGACTGTCCTGAGGGCGGTTCTCGGACGTGGGTGTCGAGTCACTTTCACCATTGCATCAATCAGAAGCCTGAACTACATTTCCTCAGAAGGACTTGAGCCACGACGCGGGCGACAAGACGGCAAACTGCCCACCCACCGATCGCCACCTCGAAGGAAGGCGGATGCTGCCATGAAGCCGCTCGGACGTCACCTCATCATGGAATTCTACGAGTGCGACGTCGCAGTACTGGACGACTCCGAGGCCGTAGAGAAAATCATGCTGCGAGCCGCCGAGGCGGCCGGCGCCACGGTCGTCACCCACGCCTGCCACCACTTCTCGCCCCACGGCGTCAGCGCCGTGGTTGCCATCGGCGAGTCCCACCTGTCGATCCACACCTGGCCGGAATACGGCTACTGCGCGGCCGACATCTTCACCTGCGGCGAGTCCACCGATAACGGTGCGGCCCTTGAGGTGATCCGAGAGGCCTTCAGCGCCGGAGGGCACAAGGCCCTCGAGGTCCAGCGCGGCCTCCTGAGCCGGCGCGATGTCGAGGTGCGCCACAAGCCGGCGTAGCGTCCCTCTCCCCTACGGGGCAGTCCGGGAATCCAGAGGGCCTCGCCAGAGCCACCCGGGACGGGTGTGGCGTCCCAATATGTTCCTCGAAGGCCTCTCCCACAAGCGCTTTGCACGGGAGCCTGGGAGGCGGATCGATGGTACAACGGCCTGTGCGCAAGACGCACAGGCCGTTGCCGTGCAATGGAATGTGTCGAATGACCCTTGGCGCTGCCCCTCCAGGACGGCCATTCCCGGTCTCGATCCCCCTCACAGGACGTAGCCGGGCAGCGGAACCGTAACCGATTCCCCGTTGTGCTCGCTCCCGAGCCCGAGTATGAAGGGCCCCGCTATCTCGACCCACTCCTCTGCGGAAGGCTTGTCGGGTGCGCTGTCCGGCCAGTTCGACCGGAACATGTCCGTGTTGATGTCCCCGGGATTCATCGCGATGGAGGCCATCCCCTCGGGCAGCTCGCGAGCCACCGCCTTTATGAATCCCTCGATGCCCCACTTGCCGGCGCAGTAGGGGGCCAGATTCCCGAGCCCTTTGCGGCCCGCGCGGGAGCTCAGACCGATCAGCGTGCCCGTGCCCCGCTCCACCATTTCGGGCAGGAAGGCCCTGCAGACATTCGCGGTCCCGTTGATGTTGACCGCAACCACCTGGTCGAACTCCTCGTCACTGAGCTCCCAGCTCCGCTTGGAGGCATCGTTGCAGATCGACGCGTTGCAGATCACGAGATCGGGCACGCCGCTCGATTCCACGACCGATCGAGCCCACTGTTTGACATCGGCGGCCGACACCACGTCGACCTCTGAGAAGCTGTTTGGGCTCGGGAAGCGTCGTCCCAGCGCATCGATGCCGGCCTGCGAGCGTGCGCAGCCTACGACCGTCTTTCTCCTGTCGATGAGCCACTCGGTCAGCACGGCGCCGAGTCCCCGCGTGACCCCCGAGATAACGATCAGATCGTACGACGGCATAACCTGTCTCCGTGGGTGGTTTCTTCAGTTGATGCTATGCGGCCATTCACCTCCGCACTAGGAACACCGGCAGATCCGTCTCCTCTGCTAGGGGCTCTCCTGTCAGCGAAGGGTAACTCTCGATGTCGGTAAATCCTGCCGACTGCAATGCGGTAGTGAGTTCCTGCTCAGAGTAGGCCTCGTTGCTCAGCGCATGCCGAGTCACCGCTCCGGTCTGTGCATCGATGATCCAGAATCGGGTGGTGGAGGATCCGGTCTCTCCATCCCAGGAGTTCTCCTGCAGGACGATGTGCGGCTCCGCGGAGAACAGTCCCGACTGAGTCGAATACCAGCTCGGCGGCGCCTCTCCACCTTGCTGTATCTGCTCCCGGCTCTGGACCTCCAGAAGCAACGATCCCCCAGGCTTGAGCGCTCCATGGGCCTTCTCCAGGATCTTCAGCACCTGATCCCGCCGGAACACGTTGAACTGCCCGTAGATCATCATCACCAGGTCGAATCCGTGGCCGAAATCTGCTTCCCGGACGTCGTCCTGGTAAAGGGTGCAGGCCGGATGCCCTTCTTCGGCCGCCGTCTCCCTGGCGTGTCGGATCGACGCGGGTGAGAAATCGATCCCCACGCACTCGCAACCCAGTGATGCCAACCGGACCGCGTAGAGCCCGGGCCCGCAGGCAAGATCAAGTACCCGTGCGGGCCGGGAGCTCAGGACGTTCGAGAAGATCCATTCCACCTGAAGGTCGATCGACTCATTCCTGCGGCTTGCCAGATCGTGCTCCTGGCTCAGGTGCTCGGCGAGCATTCGCTCGCTGAACTCGGGATCATCCCAGGGGATGTTGTCCCCCTCGGACCACGGAGCCGGGTTGGGTGTTCGGTCTACGATATCGAGCAGGTTCACAATCGTCCTCACTTCCGCAGCGCTGCCGTTGTGAAGATATGTTTTGGGATGTCCACATCAAACTCGATCGATTCGATGATGAGCTCTGTGCCCTTGCCCTTGGACAGCGCATCCTTGAAGATCATCCGCCTGGGATACCAGCGCTGATCCACCTGGAAGACCTCGTGTACCTCGGCCGTCTTGAGAAGCTTGCCGCTCTTCGCGAATCGGTCCTCGCGCAGTGCCAGCGCCCGTTCCTTGTCCACCCAGATCCTTCTGGTATGATACGCCACATCCTTCACCTTGGCCGTAAGCCTCAATACCCAGCAGTCCCGCTCGAGAAACGGTTCGGATCCCAGGACCTCGGCCGTGTAGGCGCTGGCAAGACTGCAATCCTCAAGCATGTCCTTATACGAGAAGTCAGAGCCCATCATGGACTGCCGAAGCATGTGACCCGCGATCCGGATCGTGCGGTCCGACTGGGGAGAGTACATCCACAGTCGGTCACCCAGCTTGAGCATCTTCGTGCCTCGCTCGCGGGCCGGCGCCAGGTACTCGCTGAACGACTTCTCCGATCCCTCGATCCACGACCTGGCCTTCATCGTCCGATCGCTGCGGCGGCCGTGCACGATCATGGTCGTCGTCGCTTTGCGGTTGCCGGCAATCGTATTCTCGTCGATCTTCTCCAGAATCTCAGAGGCAGTGATGGCCTGCCCCCAGGCTGACACCGGAGCGAGGCCGATCAGCAGGACGATCAATCGTGCAACCATAGGGTCCCCACGCGTCTTTGTGTCGCAACACCGCCGCTAGACCTCGAGCTCCCTGAACAGCTGGGCTGTCTGCCGCTTGTAGATCCCGATGCCGGACAGAGCCGTTCCCAGAACTGTCGAGAACAGCCCTGGGAGAAATCCGATGTAGTACGTTTCGCTCGTGATCTGGGCGCGGAGCGTTGCCGGATACATCATATTGATGTTCATCAGAAGCGAGCTGATATCCAGGCCCTGCACCTGCAGCCAGTAGGCCGATGCCAGCCCCAGTACGGTCCCGACGACGGAGCCTGCCAGTCCTGTGAACACCGATTCGTAGATCATGGACCGGTACACGTGTCCCTTGTCCTCACCGATGGCCAGGCGCACGCCGACCTCGCCGTAGCGGCGCAATCCGCCGAGCAGGCCGACGTTCCAGAGTACGATCGACATCACCACAACGAAGATGGCGACCAGGATGCCCGAGAAGCGCCCCGCCATCTCCAGGTAGTCGCCCAGCCTGCTCAGCTCCTTCAGCTTGCCCATCACCGGCGCGAACTCGTTATCTGCATCCTGGCGACCCGCATTGAACGCGTCGACCATCCCGGCTGCCCGCTCTTCATCGTAGATCCGATTCGGCAGGTAGCCCAGGATCTCGCCCGCGGCGTCCGCCATGTCCAGGGCCTGTTGGACGTCGGCGACGTCCGCGATCACGGCGCCACGGTCCATAGCCAGTAGCCCGAAGCGCACCGTCCCGACCACGGTGAAGTTGTGCACGGTCATGCTGCCGTGCATGGTGGAGCTGAGCAGCGTGGCGGTCTCGCCCAGCTGGACGTCCAGCTTCCGGGCCAGGGCGTCGCTGATCAGGATCTCACCCCGGGCCCCAGGCAGCCGACCCGAGACGACGGCCTTCTGGATGTTCAGGGTGGCGATCTCGCCGCTGCCGGGGGACAGCAGATCGACGCCCATCCCGGCCACGGGCCCCTGAGAACGTGTCTCTCCGTTCTCGTCGGGGATGTCGAGCAGTCCCCCGAACTGGATTCGCTTGACCCAGGTCATTTCGGGATACTGTGTCTGCAGCTCGCCCAAGATCTTGCCCATCCCGAGCAGGGCCAGATCGTTCGGTCTCTGGTCCACGTTCTCGGCGTAGGCCCTCGACATCACCTTGACATGCCCGGTCGAAAACCGGGCCGTCGAATCGACCAGATCGCCCATCACGCCTTCCAAGTAGGCCTGCAGGAAGACCGTGATCCACACCCCGATAGCGACAACCAGGATGGGGTAGAGGCTGCGCTGCCGATCGCGCAGCAACCCGACGATCAGAAATCGGGTCATTGCACCTTCCCCCGGATGGCATCGGCCGGCTCGATTCTGGCGATCCGACGCGACGGCAGGTAGCTGACGATCGTCGTCACGATCAGAACGACCAATGTCGTCCCGAGCACCAGGCCCGCGCTGTAGGAGGGATAG
Source organism: Candidatus Latescibacterota bacterium (assembly GCA_030746455.1). The sequence continues at coordinate 3,706 of JASLMQ010001042.1, read as the reverse complement.
ATCGTCTCCGCTATGGTCATCCCATAGTCGTCACTGCCTGCAGGCAGGCTCCACCCGACCGACGCCTGAAGGGCAAGCAGCGGCGTGCCGTAGATCGCCGCCAGAATGGCCGCCAGAACCGAGTGCATGGCACCCTCGATCGTGAACAGGGCGATGACCTGCCTCCGTGTCATCCCCAACGCGATGTGGGTGCCGATCTCCCTCTGCCGTCTGAAGATGGACAGCACCTGGGTGTCGAAGATCGCCAGCATGGCCAGCGACATCAGAACCACGAAGAAGATCGACCCCCCGATAGACTTCATTTCGATCATCTCGCGAATGTCGGTCAACAGGAAGTAATGGTCCTTGAAGTCCCAGCCGATGATCGATCCGTCGAAGCCGGTGTCCCGAGCCGTAACCAGAATGGTCGCTTCACCGGCAAGCTGCATCATCTCCTGATGCCTCTGAAGCGGGATCCACAGAACACCCACATCCAGCGTGGGCACGTTGGTCCTGAAGATGTGCGCGATCCGGACCTCGGCCGCATCGAAGGTTCCGTTGGCATCGCGCCAGCGTACGGTCACATAGTCCCCGACCCCAAGGCTGTGGTCCTCAGCACTGCGGTGGCCGACCATGGCGGGGATTTCGTCCTCTCCGGCTGCCAGGTAGGATGTGGGCAGCTTCACGATCTGCTGCCCGGGATCGACCCCTTTCAGCAGGACGTTCTGGATACGCCCCTCCGGATACATCGTGGCCGGTGAGATGAGGATGGGCGTCAGTCTCCCCGCGGCAACGGCCCGCTCCGTCACATTGGACAATCGCGCGTGGCTGTCCTCGAGCGCGAAGGGATCGTACGGATCGTAGTTCTCCTGCCAGTACTGCCCGCCACCGATCTCCCACTCAATGGTATCACGCCGTGCCTGCTCGTCCCAACCGTTCAGGATGCCCTTGTTCCAGATAATTACCACAAAGGACAGCGACAGGACGAAGACGTTGAGCCACGTGCGCAGCCTCGCGCCCATGAGGTTCCGGTATGCCAGGTTGATCGCCAGCATGTCAGTCCCCCACCTGTGGGCTGTCGATGATCTCGTCACCGACCACCTGGCCGTCGTCCAGGCTGATCTTGCGCCGCAGGTACTGGATGACCTTGTCATCGTGCGTGGCAAAGATGAAGATGGTCTCCAGATCGCGGTTGAGCTGTGCCATGGTCCTCAGGACGTTGTGGGAGTTCTCCGCATCCAGGTTGGCGGTGGGCTCGTCGGCCAGCACGATGCTGGGCGACTTGACCATCGCCCTCGCAATGGACACCCGCTGGCACTCCCCACCCGACAGCTGGGCCGGGCGTGAATCCAGCTTGTCCATCAGGCCCACCCATTCGAGCGATTGCCGGATGGCCCGTTTCCGTTCGGCCGCCGGCATCTTCAACAGCATCAGGGGCAGTTCCACGTTCTCGTACACCGTGTAGACCGGCAGCAGGTTGTATGTCTGGAAGATGAAACCCAGGTGTTTGCTGCGGAGGCGGGCCGCCTGCTTGGGCTTGAGGTCCCCCACCGACTGCCCCAGGACCTTCGCCTCGCCGCGCGTGGGCACGTCCAGCGAGCCGATGATGTTCAGCAGCGTGGTCTTCCCCGATCCGCTCGGGCCGACGATGCCGGCGAACTCACCCGATCCGAAGTGGAGATCGATGTTGTTGAGGGCCGTGAACTCGCGTCTTCCCATCGGGAACGACTTCACCAGGCCGCTGATGCTGATCAGAGCTGAATTCCGCATCGTCATGCCCCTCGCGTCTGTTTCAGGTCTCGTCCTGCCCCGGTTCGGGCCATCATATGCCCGTTCCGTGATTGTAGACGACCATGGCCTGCAATCCCCTACCGCGGCCGATCTCGGCCCGCCCGGGCGGGCCGGTCTTCGTCCTCGGGTTCCAGAATCCGTTCAGATACAGGTTCCAGTCGTCGTATGTTCTCCCCCAGCTGAGGAAGCCGTGGACATCCTCGCGCTCCCAGTCGTAGGTGAGGATGCCCGAGAGTCGATCCAGCATCCCCAGGTTGATGCCCAGCGACACGGCCGTGTAGTGTGAATCGTCTTCCGCGGTGAGGAACTCGTCTCCCTCGGTCAGCAACATGTGCTCGGCCAGCACGTGGAGTCCAGTGCCCACGGCGAACGTGTAGTCGGCACCCACCGTCAGGAGCTGGCGGTAGCGCGGCACTCCCGCACTTGCGTTCCGACGCACCACCACGCCCTCTCCCCACAGGCCGATCCCCACATCCCATCTGCCGTCCAGCGCGAATCGGTGCTCCGAGAAGCCTTCCGCACCGTGTCCCAGCGCGCTTGCATCCACCTTTCGGCGGTGGTAGCCCGCGGCGACCTCTCCCGGGCCCACCGGTCGTTGGTATCGCCCGCCGAACTCGATCGCTCGGTCATCCGGTGGCAGCACATCCCATCCCCGTCTGTCGCTGTTCCCGTACAGCCCCCAGACCCACAGATTGGCGTTGTTCATGAAGTAGTACCGCCCCAACAGCCCGTAGACGCCATCGGTGAGCCTCAGCGGATCGCGCGGATCGATGCTGTCGAACCACATCAGGGGTCGGAGCAACGTCGCCGGCCCGAAGTTGAGCTTCTGCAGCCCCAGCCGCACCTCGAACCGGTCTCCCGAGCAGCGCAGCCAGAGGCGGTAGGCCTTCGCCTGTCGGTCCTCGAACAGGTTAACCCGCTCCCCCAGACGTCCTGCAGCCGTGAGGCTCGCGGAGGCCTCTGCATCGAGGACCAGGTCCTCCCGGAGTGGCCGCTTCCAGGAGAGTTCGGGGATGTAGCGCAGACCGAGTCGGCCCTCGTCTGCAGTCTGCTCATCCACCCCGACCCAGGCCGATGCCTGTCCGCGCAAGTAGCCCTGAGCTTTGGCGGCCCCATCGATGGGAATCGCAAGCAGCAGAAGGGATGTCAGCCACTCGAGCCGCATCACGGATCACTCCCTGGGCATGATGCCATAGAAGTAGAAACGCGTCAGCTCCCCGATCAGGTCCTGCGGCGTTGCATACAGACTCAGCAGAAGCTCATCGGTGGCCAGGGTCCGCAGATGCTCGCTGATGAACATGACGAAGTCGAGCTTCAGGTCCCCGCGCACCTCTCCCCGCGCCTGTGCCTCGGCGAAGAACGTCCTCACCTTCTCCATCCCTTCCCGGCTACGCCGCTCGATATGCGCCCGGATCTCGGGATCCGAGTTCTGCCAGGTGTCCCGGATGAACTCCTGATGGACGTCCTCCGTCTGTTCCAGCTTGTTCTGGATGATCCGCTCGACCTTGGAGGGAAAGGGCGCGTCCATCGCCCTGATCTCGTCGAACCGGGCGAAGCCCTCCTCGATCAGCTCGTCGAAGATCGCCTTGACGAGCTGCGCCTTGTTGGAGAAATGCTTGTAGAAGGTCGCCTTGCTCACCCCGGCGGTGCGCGCGATCTCCTCCACCGTGATCCGCCTGATCCCGTGCCGCCAGAACAGATCACGCCCGGTCCGCAGGATCTGCCGGCGCTTCCCTTCTGTGCGCTTCTGCCTGCCATCTGCCATGAGAACGGGCCCATCTTTACTAAACGATTTACGTTTTACATACGCTTTTCGTTCATAGTATACGGAACCGGACGCCAGTTGTCAACGGCCTATCTCGCACCAGCTGTTGCCGCTCCCATCCGAGCGGCCCTTTTGTTTCTAAAGGAAACAAACTTGGGTCAGCGTGCCCCG
>JASLMQ010001041.1 GCA_030746455.1 Candidatus Latescibacterota bacterium | reverse complement strand
TCGCGCGGAAGTACTATTGCCACCTGCTGCAGAACGATCCGTCGGGCGCCACCGCGCGCGAGTACCTCGAGAGGCGCGGCCTGTCGCAGGAGACGATGACGTCATTCTCCCTGGGCTATGCCCCCAACACATGGGACGGTCTCATCCAGGTCGCCGGTCGCCGGGGGTTCGGTACCGACGTCCTTGAGCGGGCCGGGCTCGTTCTCCCGCGCCAGGATGGAAGCGGGCACTACGACCGCTTCCGTCACCGCATCGTTTTCCCCATCCAGGCGCACACGGGCAGGACGGTCGCATTCGGCGCGCGAGCGCTGGATCCCAACGAGCGGGCCAAGTACCTCAACTCGCCCGAAACACCGGTCTACCACAAGAGCGCGGTCCTGTATGGCCTCTGGGAGAATCGTTCCGCCATCCGATCGGAGGGCAACGCAGTCGTGGTCGAGGGCTATATGGACCTCATCGCCCTCGTCCAGGCGGGCATCCAGAACGTGGTGGCCTCATCCGGCACCGCTCTCACCCCCCAACACGCCCGCCTGCTGAACCGGTTCGCCCAGCGGGCCGTCCTCGTCTTCGATGGCGATGCAGCGGGTACCGAGGCCGCCGTGCGCGGCGTGGGCGCGCTCTTCGAGGCCGGCAGCGAGACCCGCGTCGTCTCTCTACCTGAGGGCCACGACCCGGACAGCTACGTCCGCGAGCACGGACGCGACGCGTTTCAGACCCTGACGGGCGAGGCGCAACCCGTCCTGGACTTCGTGCTCGACTGGCTGAGGGGAAGGGAGGACCTGACCTCGTCAGACGGAAGGGCGCGCGCCACCGAGTTCATCGCCGACTTCATCGCCCGTGCGAGCGACGACGCACGGCGCCGCTTCCTGATCCAGGACACCGCCGAGAAGCTGAGGATCGACGAGGCCACCGTCGTACAGGTCGTGCAGCGCATCCGTCGATCCAATGCCAGACGCGTGGGCCGGCTTGCCCCCGAGGAGGAGGCCCCCGCCGAGGTGTTCGATCCCCGGCCCAGGTGGGAGCGGGAGCTGCTGCTGAGGATGATGGCCGAGGAGGATATCGCCGATGTCCTGCTGGTCCAGATACGGCCGGAGGACTTCTCCAACACTGCGTACCGGCGCATTGCCGGCCTGATCGCGAAGCGGAGGCACGAGGGCCAGAGCGCGGCGGTCGACAGGCTGATCGACGGGTGCGAGGACGCCGGCCTGGCTCAGATCCTCTCCACGCTGTCGATGGAGGTCGGCATCTCCGATCCCGACACACCTCAGCCCCCGCTTCAGGCCTATATCGACACCTTCCGGATCAAGAGCCTGGACGCACAGATCGAGACCCTGGAGGCGGAGCTCAAGGCGGCCAGCGGCGAAGACGTGCGAGAGCTGATGGAGAGGCACAGGGTGCTGACGGAGCAGCGGAAGGAGTTGGCCCAGAAACGGACGACGGACCTCTGACCACAGACCACGAAGACCCGTCGCGGTGACTCCTGCCGTCGTCCGCGCCAGCCCTTCCGTAGCGTCGCAGACGCGTAGGAGGGTGGTCTGTCGTCTGCCGTCCGTGGTCCATCGTCTGTGGTCTGTCGTCCGCTTTTCGGCTTGCCCTTTGACCGAAATCGCGTAGATTTAACCGCTGTGATGGGCCCATAGCTCAGATGGTTAGAGCGGCGGACTCATAATCCGTTGGTCCGAGGTTCGAGTCCTCGTGGGCCCACCATATTTCATTTAGAAACAAAGTTTTACGGAGGCGTCCTGCGGGGCGCCTCTCTTTGTCTGAGGCAAGTGTCCACAAAGTGTCCAGTCAGGACTGCGCCGTGTTGCCCGCGATGGCTGTGATCTCTGCGGTCAGGCTAGAGCCGACCAGAACTGATTCTGAGAGTTCTCCTAGGGCATGTTACGATACTCTTGATTTATCGTTACAAATGTTGTATATTCTCGTTAACCACGGCTTCTTGTAGGACACCAGGAGACCAGTTCTATGGGCTCAGGTAACCAGCTATCACCCGAGGACTCCGCTTTGCTGGAGTTCGTGAACGCCCCCCTAGCGTCTTCCGATGTGGCGAATAGGCTGGGCCTGCTCGTCCGAGCCGTGGGAGGACGCCACGGTGTCACTTCCGCTGAGATTGGCCACCCGTTCACCTTGGATAGGAAGCCGGTCACTCTAGCCACCCTACGAGCCTTTCAGGTCAGGGTGCGGGGATGGTTCCGGAAGAGTGTACCACCATTAGCAAGAGGGGGGCCGGACGGTCCCGAAACCATGGACGTACTGGCCGGTGGGCGCCTCCAGCATCCCCCTGAGGAGGTGAGGCAGGAGATCAACCGGCAGCTCCTCCGTGCCAGGATGGTTTTCGATTTCGACAGGAGATCGGTCAGGCCTGCTCTGCTCGTCTTCCGGGGAAACGATGTAGACGTCACGGAAGACGACGTGGATTTGGCAATTCAGATTGCCCCCAGAGTCGCGACGTTCCTGTCGTCCAATGCCGACCACCTGAGGCAGTGTCTGGTGTGCAAGCGATTCCACGTGGCAAAGAGGATAACCAGGAAGTTCTGCTCGGGCAGATGCCGGACGGCCTGGAGCCGCAGGCAGAGATGACGGGTGTTGAAGCTCCCGTTTTTTTTGCTCCCTCCGTAATGATAAAACTGTTTTATCGTTACACGCAGTGGGGCCACGCGCTGAGCTCAAACTCCACAACGAGGTCCGATGGAGGTGGACGGACGTGGAACAGCGATACCTTCGAAGGAAGCAGGCAGCCGCATATATCGGGTTCACACCCGGGTCCCTGGCCGTGATTGATAGCCAAGGAAGGGGGCCTCGCGCGATCAGGATCCGGGGGCCCCGAGGTTGCGTCCGGAAGGTTCTGTATGATGTGCGGGACCTGGATGAGTGGCTTGATCTGCAAAAGGATGACGCCGCAACTTGACGCGAACGGCCCAGAAATGAGAGGGACCCGATATGCAATGTGTCTACACCGGAATTCTTCAGCGCTCTGTTCCCTGAGCCTTACCAAGGCTTCCTGGAAATCCGCATCCTGCCCAGCGGGAAACAGCACTTCTGCCGATCCATCAAGGAGGCCGTGCGCATTGCGCTTAGAGAGCGGAAGCGGAACGTCTACTTCGGGGTAGCCCTGAGGTCCGGCAAGACGGGGGATGAGGACCACGCGGTGTTACTTCCGGCGCTGTGGGCAGATGTGGACGCCAAAGACCACGGCGGGGACAGGAAGCTGGCCGCAAAAGCCATAGCGGCCTTTGAACTGCAACCGTCCATCATCGTAGATTCCGGCAACGGGTTTCATCTTTACTGGATTCTCAAGGAGCCGGAGCAAGTCGTACCCAACAACCTGAAGCACCTCCGGAGCCTGCTGCTGGGATTGGCTGAGGCCGTAGGTGGGGATACGGCCTGCCGGGACCTCTCGCGTATTCTGCGAGTCCCTGGCACCCGGAACTTGAAGGACCCGGGAAATCCCAGGGAGGTCCGTGTGCTTCGTTGGCGCCCCGAGCGGCAGTACAACACGAGCGACTTCGACACCTGGCGTTCCGACGAAGGC
>JASLMQ010001040.1 GCA_030746455.1 Candidatus Latescibacterota bacterium | reverse complement strand
GATGGTGGCATCGGATTTCGACGATGAGAAGGGGGGATGGTGGAAGGCGGATCTGACGGGGACGTACGAAGGGGCGAAGGGGATTCGACGGACGGTGGTCCACCTGAACCCGGGTATCGTGGCGGTGCTGGACGAGGCGGAGCTCGAGCAAGCTGAGGAAATCTCGCTCCGGTGGCACACGGTGGATCGTTGCGAGCCGGATGCGCACGGGAGCTTCACGATCGAGGCGGGGGAAGTCCGGTGCGCAGGGCAGGTGGCGAGGCTGGATGGAGAGCTGTTGTCAGTTGAGCGGAAAGAGCACGCCTTCGAGCCGCCGTACGATGTGGATTACTATGGGATCAAGCGGCCTCAGCTCTACGAGAGCTACGTGGAGATCATTGCGGATGACGACAGGGCAACGTTCCTGGCCCTGTTCTGCACATATGGGCCGGGAGAGACGGCAGGGAGGTGGAGCGAGGAAAGCGGCGTGTGGTCGATCGGGATGGCGGACGGGCAGGCCCGGGTGGCGGTGACGGAGGACAGCATAGAAGTCAAGAATACGGGGACGGGGGCAGGTTGGTTGGTGGAGCGTTAGCCTTGCACGTGAAAAGCGAACTGCGGAACTACGAATGACGCCCTTCGATACGTCACGGACGGTGTCCGCGACTACTCAGGACAGGCTTCAGGCGCGAAAGGGAAGCGGAGATCTAGGTCCGAGTCAGGCGCCACAAGGAACGCCAAGGAGGGGGAAGACGGAGCCGTGGAGGTCGGGGGTCGTGCCAGGGGTGTTCGAGGGGGGGTGCCGGAGGCTGCTGCTGCATCTTCTGGTCTGTGGGTTTATCCACAGCGAGTGTGAGCGGCCCTCGCGCTTGAGAACGCAGCCATTGCGGCGGAGATGCCTCAACAGAGCTTCCCGCTTCATTCAACAGTAACCTTGCCACGGATGGCGGTTTCCGGGACACCACGAAGTCCATCTACTCGGCGGTCTTCGAGGATGAGCGCAATAGCCTCTCTGAGACTGTCCAACGCATCCGCTTCGGTTCGCCCCTGCCCGTTTGCTCCCGGCATCTCGGGCGAATAGGCAATGTACCAATCGCCATCGCGCTCCAAGACGGATGTGAACTCGTTTCTCATCTGGTCAATCTCCTTCTCCAGCGATCGAGGTAGTCGGCACAATGTGGGCAATGCCTGGAGTTCGCCAGGACGGGTGGGTAGCAGGCACATAACTAATCTATCCAGCCGATGCACTTGTTGTCAAGGTGTAAACTGAATCTCGCTGATCCTGTTGGGTAGCGTGAGGGCTCAGTAGTGGCTTCTGTGCGCCATCCCGTAGGCAATAGACTCACTCAAGAACGCCTCGGCATTCTCAAAGGGGGCGCCTCCGCCGGCGAGGCGCTTCCACCTTCGCCCTTGCGGGCTACGGTGGAAAGGACGGTGGGCAGGCGAGGGCACGTCTTCGAGCCGCCCTACGGCGTGGACTACTGCAGGGAACGCGAAGGAGGCGGGAGAAAAGGCGGGGAGAGAAGCATTGAGAATTCCGTGGCGAGGCGTGGGAGGTAGAACAAGCGTCTGGTGGCAGAGCGGGCAGAGAGGTCGGGCCGGGAAAGCATTGAGTATTGACAGACGGGCGGTGGAGGATGAGGCCCGAAGTTGGAGGAGAGGCGGAGATCGAAGTAGTGGGAGTTCTGCGGCTATAGGGCGAGCGTCGTGAGCTCGTCAGGATACTTGACACAACCGTCGTAGCCCTTTCCCCCGTAACCCCGACGGATCTTTGCGACGACGTCATCGCCGGATCGCGAACCGCAGTGGATGACCACGACCCTGGGTATTCCGGCTTCCGTGGCGATGTCCACGACCTCCGATATATCCGCGCTGACGCCCCGGATGGGATGCGAAGCATCCTCCTCATTCTCCTTGAAGTTGCGCATCGCCAGCCCCGTCACGAAGGTATCAACTCCCCTGGCCAGTGGCCTCAGCTCCGGGGCATCCGCTGCATCGCAGAGGAAGAGCACGCTGCCGCGGTCTGTGTCGATTCGGTAGGCCAGTGTGGTCAGGTAGGGATCGATGTGGGGCACCCGCACGGCCGTTGCCTTCCAACCCTTCCCTTCGACCACCGCTCCTGAATCGAGGTCGAATGCATCGACCTTCATGCCCGGACGGGGAAGCGTTCCGCCTCTCTCGACGTGCCCATGATGACTGACGGGATGTTCCCGACGCGCAACGATGTCGGGACGGAAGGCGCCGTTTGCGCCAAAGAGGCGATCGACGAACTCGACCGTCGGAGACGGACCGTAGGCCCTGAGAGGAGGAAGATCGCCAGGATCGAGATCGAAGCGAAGCAGCGCAAAGCAGGGGAGATCCACAATGTGATCCGAGTGATGGTGGGTCAGGAAGACGGTGTTGATCTGCGTGGGACTCAACCCCATGCGCGCCATCTTGTATGTCGTACCCGGGCCGCAGTCGACCATGATCCGTTCTTCGCCGAACTCGAGCATGCAAGAGGTGCCATAGCGTTCGGCCCTGCGGCTGGGACGGGGACCGCCGTTTCCGAGGATGTGCAGCTTGAGCTGTCGGTTGTCTGTCATCTTTCTGCTCCTAACCGAGGGATTGAGCGCAGCTGCGAATTCTATCCTCGTCTCGATCTTCGTCCCGATCTTTGTCAGTCTCGACTCTGACCATCATCGACGAGGATCGAGACAAAGATCAGGACAAAGATAGAGACCGACGAGGATCAAGACAAGGATCGCGACGAAGATTGCCTATCCGTCGATCTGAGTTCCTGAAAGGATCGGATGAACCAACAAGAGGAGCTGCTGCAGATCCACATCGAGACGCTGTACGTTCTCGATGACAATGGCGACATGCGCGCCACCAACTGGCCCCGTGAACCCGGCAGAAGGCGGGCACCGGCGTTCCATCTTGGCTGGACGGAGCGGGGGTACGTCTCCTGTTTCCGACACGATGTGCCGACCGACAGGCGGGAGCAGGTGAGGGAGCTGGTGGCGAGCCAGTGGCCCTTCCCGAGTCTCAAGGGACCGCCGGAGAAGGACCGATACGTGGAGATCCTCAGCGATTTCTGCAGAGGGCGCAGGGGGTCAGGCCCGGTCTACATCGTCCCAGAAGGCGAGCTGCCGGCCGGTGATGCGACCCCGATCACCCGGGACAACGTCCACGTTCTGGAAGCCGGTTTCGCGGGCTGCATTGAGGAGGTCGATGCCACTCAACCGTCCTACGCGGTGGTCGTGGATGGCCAGGCCGTCAGCGTCTGCCGGACGGTTCGACGTTCTGGACGGGGGATCGAGGCCGGGATCGATACGCTGGAGGGCCATCGGCGGAAGGGATATGCCAGACGTGCGGTTGCCGCATGGGGTCGGGCCGCCCAGCAGGAAGGGCTGATCGGCTTCTACAGCACGAGCTGGTCGAATGCTGCTTCCTGTGCGTTGGCCGATTCGGTGGGGCTGGAGCAGTTTGCCGTGGAATTCTCGGTGTCGTGAGTATTGTGGCAGATGAGACGGTGGGTAGGGGTAGGTGCTGGAGGATTAACATGATAAAAGTTTGTAGTTATATTGTAAACATAGTCTATTTACGTCATGCCGCCGACACGGTTCAGCTGGGATCCCCGGAAGGACAGCGCCAATCAACGCAAGCACGGTGTTTCCTTTCGCGAGGCGCAGACGGTCTTCTATGACGAACAAGCCCTCTTGATCGCCGATCCTCTCCACTCTGAAGAATAGGAACGCTTCATCCTTCTTGGGCTGAGCTCGGTTCTGCGCCTCCTGGTGGTATGCCACTGCTACCGCGAGAACGAAGAGATCATACGCATCATCTCTGCGAGGAAGGCAACCAGAAACGAAGCCAGACAATATGCCAGAGGACGACGACTATGAAAGACGAGTACGATTTCTCGAAGGCGAAGAAGAATCCCTACGCCAGGAAGCTGAAGAAGCAGGTCACCATACGGCTCGAGACGGATGTCATCGACTACTTCAAGGAGTTGTCAGCCGAGAACGGCATCCCCTACCAGAGCCTGATCAACCTGTTTCTTCGCGACTGCGCCGCCTCCAAGAAGAAGCTCCGGATCAAGTGGGCGTCATGAATGCGGGGTGGTGCGCCAGCCTCGTTCTCCTCGACCCGCTTCGCCCCGGCTTCGCCACACACTGACGATGCGTCTGAGTAGGTCCGACCGAGGCCTAACCTCGCTGGCAAGTTGCCGTCTGTGTGTTCCTCCCCTGCTCCCGGCCTACCTCTCTGCTGAGTCCCTGCCGGCTTGCCCCTCAACGAAGACGCGACGTCCGCGTGGCAGCTCGCAACCTCCGCGCATTTACTGGCCACTTATTCAATCTTGTCGTGCTTCAGCAAGTTGTCATAGGCGTGCTTCTCCCGGCTTGGGAAGCGGTGCCTTACCTGGCATTTGATCCGTCCGATCACTCAGTGGTGGGTCCAGCGCACCAGAGAAAGCTGGTAAATGGCCCGTTGACAAGGTCCGTGCCGTCCACTGAACCGCGAAGGCGCTCAAGCTGAGTGGGAATGTAAGGTGGAAATGCACGGTTTGTCAAGTTCCAAATGGCCTCGCGTTTCCTGACTGGCCTCCATGCGAACACAGCGGCATCACTGATGGATCCAGGATCCCCGGCTCAGGACACGCCGGGGCAGGCTCGGCCCGGGACAGGCACCGATGGAAACCGAGTCCTCGACCGCTCTAGCCGTGTGCTCGGGGAGATGAGATGCACGTCCGTGTTCCCTAATCGAAAGTCAGCTTGTAGGAGACTCTCTCAACACGTCCGTCATCGAAGTAGAGGTCTGCCTTCACCCGGAAGATACCCCATCCAATCCAGCTAATGGCAAACTTGTTGTGGAGTGGCCCGGTATCTGCACCGGGATTGGAGGATGATTCCGGGAGTATTTGACCCGAGTTGATTGAGGTTGTGGCGCGCGAGTGAGGGAAGCGCGCGGCCGCGCGGCCGCCCGGAAGGGCGGAGCGCGGCGTTTTTC
>JASLMQ010001039.1 GCA_030746455.1 Candidatus Latescibacterota bacterium | reverse complement strand
CCTGGCGTGCAGGGAGTGTGAGGTTGCGTGCTCGCTCTATCACGAGGGAGAATGCAACCCGAGCCTGTCGCGGATCCGGATCCGCTTCGACGACTTCGTGCCCGGTCAGCCGCAGATCGCGGTGTGCAAGCAGTGCGAGTGGCCCGCGTGCTACTACGCGTGCGTCTCGCGCTGGGACGACCCCGCGATGACCATCGACGAGGCCACGGGCGCCCGGTGCATCGATCCGGAGGTTTGCCAGGTGTGCGGCGATTGCGTGCGGGCCTGCCCTCTGACGCCCGAGCGATCGGTCCTGGGCTACAAGAAGGCTGGCCGCAAGCGGGTCTCCACGCTCAAGTGTGATCTGTGCCACGAGCGCCCGGAGGGGCCGGTGTGCGTGGAGATCTGCCCGGGCGAGGCGCTGAGGCTCGTGCCGGCCGAGAAGAGGCGGAAGTGAGATGGGCGACGTCTATGGGTGGACTGGGAAGATCCTGCGCATCGACCTTTCGACGGGCGAGAGCTCGTCGATCTCGACGATGGAGTACGGGCGCGATTTCATCGGCGGCGTGGGGATCGCCTCGCGGATCGCTTGGGAGGAGCTGGATCCCGGTGTGGGGCCCTTCGATCCAGAGAACCTGTTGTTCATCATGGCGGGACCCCTGACCGGGACACTGGCCTCAGGGGCGGGACGGGTGGAGGTCCTCGGGATCGCGCCTCAGCAGTGGCCGCCGGTCTTCTCGCGATCCGGCATGGGAGGGCATTGGGGCGCGGAGCTCAAGTACGCGGGCTATGACGGTGTGGTCGTTCAGGGCAGGACGGAGAAGCCCGTGTACGTGTGGATCGAGGACGGCGAGGCCGAAATCCTGGATGCGGCCAATCTATGGGGACGGGGGACCTACGGCACGACCCGGGCCCTGCGGTCGATTCACGGTCCCGAGACACGCGTGATCAGCTGCGGACCGGCGGGCGAGCGGCTGTCCCGGATCGCGGTGATTCAGACGGAAACCGGGAATGCAGCCGGTCAAGGGGGATACGGCGGGGTGATGGGCTCCAAGAACCTGAAGGCCATCGCCGTGCGTGGGACGATAGGGGTGAAGATCGCGAAGCCCCAGGCGTTCTTCGATCTGTGCATGCACGCCAGCCGGGAGGGACAGACACCGGAGAGCCTGGGCATTCGGACCCAAGGGACGGACCACAAGGGGGTGCAGCGGGACAAGGAGGGGAACGTCTATCGCCTCCGCAAGTGCGGCTTCTGTCTTACGCCATGCGTCCATCGGATCTTCGAGGATGTGGAAGCAGAGGACGGTGCGAGTACTCCGAGCGTTGCCCAGCATTGCTGGGGCTATATGGGAACGACGCCGAAGGTCGACCGGGTGGCAAGGGCGATGACGAGCGACGTGGGACTCAATGGCTGGGAGCTCACCTACGGTATGATCCCGTGGCTGCAGATGTGCAAGCAGCACGGTCTGATCGACCGGATCGACGGTCAGGAGATCCCGGTGCCGGACGAGCCCCTCGAGTATATGCGGGATACGGCTCCTTACTCGTCGGACTTCATCAACATGCTGGTGCGCAAGATCGCGTACCGAGAGGACGAGATGGGAGACGCCCTCGCCGAGGGGACCTGCTACGCGGCCCATCGGCTGTTCGACGGGAAGGGCGTTCGGCACCTGGATCGGATCTATCCCCGCCATTGCGGACAGACGGAGCACTGGGGCGGACACTGGGGGCCCGGGGGAAAGGTGTACTGGCCGTGGTGGCTGCCGCCGATTCTGCAGTGGTGTGTGGACACACGAGACCCGGCGAACGATTCGACCCATCAGTGGACCGAGCACGTGCAGTTCTACCTGACGGAGAGCGGCCCGATGCGGGGGCCCTTCTCTCTGGAGAAGACACGCGGGGTGAGCGAGAAGGTCTACGGCAACCCGGATGTGTGCGACCCCGGCTTCACGTACGATCCCCCGGAAGCGAAGGCCATTCCCGCCATCTGGCACAGCCATCGCGGGATGATTCTCGATTCGCTGGTGCTGTGCGATTACGAGAACACGCGCGTGTTCAGCACGCAGAGCGAGGACGGGACCGCGGATACGGCGCTGATGTCCAAGCTGCTTTCCACGAGCACAGGTCTGGACATCGACGAGGCGGAGCTCGATCGGGCCGGGGAGCGGATCTGGAATCAGCTCCGGGCGATCGATGTGCGGAACCACGATCGCGACCGGGCCATCGATGAGTCCACGCTTGATGGATTCATGTCTCCCGGGAAGGATGATGGGGTGATGCTGGATCGCGAGCGATTCCTGACGTTGCTGGATGCTTACTACGACCTGAGCGGGTGGGACAGGGCGAACGGTTGGCCGACCCGGGGGAAGTTGGAGGAGCTCGGGATTGGGGATGTAGCGGATGGGCTTGAGCGCGTGGGCAAGTTGGGTGGGGCTGACGAGGCTGATGGAGGTCGTGCGGGAGTACGGTGAAAAGGAGGGATGATGTGGTGAGGACAATGAACTGGCGCGACGTGGAGCCCAAGGTCGCGCACGTGAGCGCGATCGTGTGGGGGAAGCTGGTGCCCGAGGACGAGGGTCCAGCGCCGCAGCTGAGCGGCTACGCCCGGCACGCGCTGCAGGGCCGGAAGACGTCGGACTACCACAAGCACGACAACCAGGAACAGGTCTACTACGTGCTCAGCGGCGGCGGTGAGGTGCTGTTCGGGGAGGAACGCCATCCGGTGGAGACCGGGGATGCGGTCTATCTGCCCGTGGGTATCCCCCATCAGATGTTCAACGACGAGAACGACGACTGGCTGGAGCACCACATCATCAGCTGCAAGGTGGACGGCAACGGCGGCACGTTCATGATCCGGAACTGGCGAAACGTGCCACCCAGCGGAGACGGGTCGGGCGCGGTGCGCTGGCGGCTTCTCGGGAGAGAGGACGAGGGTGGAATCGGGTGCCTACGGGGAATGGCGGGCATCGTGCGGGAGGCCGTTCAGCCCCGCAGCGAGACAATCGAGCGGACGTGCGAGGAAGGGGAGTGGGTCTACTATGTCACGGAGGACCGTGGGCTTCTGATGACAGACGGTGAAGGGCACGAGATCACGGAGGGAGACCTGTTCCGGATCACGCCGGGCGTGCGGTGGAAGATACGGAATCCGTACGAGGAATGGCTGAGTTACCTGATCGTCGAGGCGTAGCTGGTATGCTGGCGCACTTCATTCGGAAGGAAATCCTGGATCACCTGCTCAGCACCCGCTTCCTGGTGCTGACGGTGCTGGGTGTGGTCACGATATGGGTGAGTCTGTACGACGGGTACGCCTACTATCGTTCCTGCCTGAGGGACTACCGCCAGGCCCAGGAGCTGACCGATGCCCGGATCCGGGAGATTATCGAGGGCCCTCACGACAGCCGCAACCAGAACTGGCGGGAGGTCTACTTCTACGGATTCAAGGTCCACAAACCGCCGACAGCGATGAGCATTTTCGTACGGGGTCAGGAGCAGACGCTTCCCCGATCCAAGGCCGTGCTGGGACCCGTACGTGTGCGCCGGATGACGAGAAGCCCAGCATCGGTGGAACCCATCCGTGGGATGCACCCGCCGCTCGATCTCGGGCTCGTCGTCCAGATCGTGCTCGGCCTGTTCGTGTTGCTGTTCACATATGATGCGGTCAGTGGAGAGAAGGAATCGGGAACGCTGGCACTGGTCGGTTCGTACGGGGCATCGGTCAACCTGCTGCTTCTGGGCAAGGTGGTGGGCGCACTGTTCTCGACCTCAGTGGCCTTCCTGCTGCCGATTCTGGCCGGTACCGCAGTGATCAGTCTCCTGCCGGACGTCGGGCTTTCGGCGGACGATCTCGGGCGGCTTGCGCTCGTGCTTGCCGCCTTCGGGCTCTACATCGCGGCCATGGCTTGTGCCGGGGTGCTGTGTTCGTCTCTCAGCCGGAACTCGACGTCTTCGTTCGTCTTCGCGCTGACGTTCTGGGTGGCCATCACGATCGTTGCACCCAGGCTGAGCCTGATTATTGCCGACGAGGTGCGCCCGG
This sequence comes from Candidatus Latescibacterota bacterium, assembly GCA_030746455.1. The sequence continues at coordinate 846 of JASLMQ010001039.1, read as the reverse complement.
CCCCCTCGGCCCACGAGATGCAGACAGAGATCGCCGGCGCGGCGCAGTCCACACAGGTGGCACTCAGGAAACGTAAGGCGGACTGGCGAGATGCCCGTTCGGAGCCCGGCAACGAGTGGTGGAAGACCCCTGAGGGCCGGGAATCCGAGCTGACGTTCAGCAATGACGCCAATTTCCGGACCCTCGAGGCGCGGAACCGGGGCATCAAGCGGGCAAGGGAGAAGTACAGCAATCGCGCCAGGGACCGGATCGGGTTCGCCACCGGCCTGGCAAGGCTCTCCCCTGCCTTTGCCCTGAGCTACGCGGCCGTTGGCCTTGCGGGCACGGGGATAGATCGGCACCAACGGTTCGAAGAGGCCTATAGCCAGTACATGGCCGTAAGGGATGTCTGGTACCTGAAGACGGATGTGAAGCTTCGGCTTCAGAGAGCTCTGCCCGAGAAGTACGGGGAGTACCGGTGGGACGTCTCTGACATCCCCAGATTCAGCTACGTGGAACAGCCTCCGGACTCCGATATCGGGAACGCGCTCCCAGACCTGATCGCCCTCGTGGCGTGGGCCTTGCTGTTCCTCGTTGGGGCGGCAATCGCGCTTTCCCGGTACGATCTGCGGTAGGCGGTTCGCTTCCGGAGACCCGGTTCCCTTTCGCGCTGGATGCAAGCACTCTCTGAGCATAAGAGTGAGATCGCTATGTTCACGCGGCTCGTAGAAAAGGAACTCCGACACCACCTGCTCGACTTTCGGTTCCAGGCCATCCTGGTGCTCTGCCTGGCGCTGTCCCTGCTGAGCGTCGTCGTGGGGCAGCGAACCTACCGACGCGAGCTCCAGGAGTACAGCGCGGTGCGCG
>JASLMQ010001038.1 GCA_030746455.1 Candidatus Latescibacterota bacterium | reverse complement strand
GATCGTCGCCAACGGCGTCCTCAACGCGCCGGACTATACCCGCACCTGTAACTGCAGCTACCAGAATCAGTCCTCGCTGGCCCTGGTGCACGATCCGGACGTGGAGATGTGGGTCACCTACTTCGGTGAGCGGGGCGACGGGCCCCTGCAGGAGGTGGGGATCAACCTCGGAGCTCCGGGCAACCGGCGTGCCGAGGACGGCCGATTCTGGATCGGTCATCCCTTGCTCCCATACGTCAGGAATCCGGAGAAGGAGTCGGGGATCGGCGTCGACGTCGAGGTGACGTTCGACGATGGGGAATTCTACACCCACCATTCCTCACGGATCACGAACGACAGGGAGCTGGGCTGGGTGACTGCGTCCGGCTGCCGTGGGATCTCCAGGCTGGAGCTGGACCTGGGCACGCAAGAGCGGGTCAGATGTCGGGTGCGACTCCATTTCGCCGAGCCGGATCGGATTGAGCCGGGCCACCGGGTGTTCGATGTGGCGATCGAGGGCGAAGCGAGGTTGAGGGGAGTCGACGTTGTCGCGGAGGCAGAGGGACGGAACCGCTCGACGAGCCGGACGCTCGAGGAGGTCGAGGTGGTGGACAGCAGGCTCACGCTCGAGTTCTCGCCGGCGCGAGCGGGTGCGGCGGGCTCGGATGCGATGCCGTTGCTCTGCGGGCTGGAGGTGACGGTAACATCACGGGGGGACTGAACCAAACAGACGAAGGGTATCTACCACAGAGGGCACGGAGACCACAGAGGAAAGCAAGAAGGGCCAGGGCGTTATGGGATCCGGGACTGAGGTGGGTGAAACCCGGGCAACGTAGGGAAAGGCGAAAGACAACGGGCCTCCGGGATGAATCCGGAGGCCCGTTGCCGTGGATGGGCCCGCAGAGCGCGCGCAGGCGCGCGCAACTCAGCCCTGGACGGCGTAGATCCCCCAGTGCACGAAGAGGCCGAAACGCTTCTCGAAGAACCAGTCGCGTCCGTCCCCGAACCTTTTCGTCACGGGTTCTGCCTTCGCGTTCAAGTCGTGGTCGAGAGGAGTCGCAGGAAGTTGCCGTGGAAGATTGCGGAGAGCTCGTTCTCGGTCAGGGGCTCGAGAGGCAGGCCGTGGACGTATACCGCTGGGTTGTTGATGGGGTAGTCGGACCCGAAGACCAGCTTGTCGGCTCCGGCTGTGTCGACGGCCGTACGCACGATGCCGTAGCGGTCGATGCCCGTGCCCGAGATGTCGAGGTGCAGGTTCGGATGCCTGGCCACCAACTCGAGGCGTCCCTGGATCACGTCCTTCCCGTTGCCGGGATGCGCCAAAACGAGTGGCAGATCGGGTACTTCGGTACAGAGCGTGTCGATAATGTCCAGACTGCCGCAGTGGAAGTTGACGACAGCTCCGATGTCCTGCGCCTTGCGCATGATGGTGAGGGCGTCCGGTGTCGTGTAGTCCTCACCGTAGCCCATCATATAGCCGACCAGCTCCCCGATCCATCGCACGCCGTTCTCTCCGCAGCAGCGCTCGACCTCACGGCACGATTCTTCGGGGAAGCGGGGATGGACGTGAACGCCCGGCTCGTAGAACTCGGGGAATCGGTCGCGGAGGGCAAGGGCACCGTCGTTCAGGATCCTGATTTCGCCGAATGACTCGGGATCGAACCGGCGGATTAGGGAGCCGCAGGTGCGTGTGATGCCGCAGCGCCGCAACGTATCGATCTGGTGCTGGATGTCCCCGGAGGGGATGAACCAGCCCGTGTCGTCGCCGGGCTCGAGCGCGGGATGGAAGTGGCAATCGATAATGGGGTGCGCGGTTGACTCCATTTGCTATCTCGATGGGGTGCCTCATGCGGCGGCAGAGGCAGAATCAGGCTGTGGCTGGCTGTCGCGCTTCCTTCTTGCATCGAGGAAGCCCTCCAGCATGGTGTAGGCGATGGACTCGGCGTGCGAGTTGATCCGGCGGAGGTCTTCCACCAGGTCCAGGTGCACCTCGCTGGCGGCCACTGCTCCGGGGTCGTCCGACGCGAGTCCGTCGTAGTGCGCCGACCGGAAGGCCTGCTGCAGATCGGCCACCCTGGGCTTGGACCGAACCACCTGGCGCGCGACCTCCGTACGCTTGTCCTCGAACGCACGGATGGCCCGGTCGTAGTTCTCGAGTACGAGCTCAGAGAACTCCACGAGACGCTCCCTTCCCCTTTCTGAGAACTCGATGCTCGATTCGGTCTTTCGCTGGATCAGCGGGTGTATGTCTCGCTTGTAGACCTCGGCGATGCGCTCCAGGCTCGTGGTGATCTCGGTCAGCTGGACGGCGATCTCGGATTGATCCTGGTTCAGGTTTCTGCGAGAGATCTGCAGCAGGTAGTCGTCGATCTGATCGCCGATGAAATCCGCCTCGGCCTCCTGTTCCAGCAGCCGCGCGGAGGCCTCTTCACTACCGCCGGCAAAGGCAGGCAGGATACCTTCTACCAGGGACCTGATCATGCGCGCAAGTCGCTTGATCTCGCTTCGCGTCTGCTCCAGGGCGATGGACGGGACGGGGACGAGATCAGGATCCAGGTGCATCGTGGTCCATTCGGACGGTGCACCCGTGGTGACCACTTCGGCCTCCTCCTCGGTTGGCACCATGCGTTCCACCGCGCGAGCGAACTGACCCGCGAACGGGAGGAAGATCAGCGTGTTGACCACGTTGAAGATCGTGTGTGCGTTGGCGATCTGACGCGGAGTCTCTGCCGCCAGTTTCGCTACACCCGAAAGGCCCTCCGACGATGGAGACACGGAGACGACCAGGCGGGCGAAGTGGTCGATGAACCAGACCCAAAGGGCAACCCCCAGCACGTTGAAGAGCACATGGGCCAGGCTGGCGCGGATGGCATCGCGCGGCTTCCCGAGGGAGGCCAGCATGGCCGTGACGCAGGTGCCCACGTTGGCCCCGAAGGCCAGTGCGATCCCTGCGGGCAGGCTGATCAACCCCTGGCTGGCCATTGCGATCACCACACCCGTCGTAGCTGAGGAGGATTGAACCAGGGCGGTGAACAGAGCGGCAACGAGAATGCCGAGGGCAGGATTCTCCATCCGTGCCATCAGAGCGAGGAAGGGCTCATAGGTCCGGAGCGGCTTCATGGCATCGCTCATCAGGCTCATGCCGAAGAAGACCAGACCGAGGCCCATGATCATGGCCCCGTAGTGTCGCACCCGGTCCCTGCCGGAGATGAAAAGCATCCCGAAGCCCCCCGCGATCATCAGCAGGGCCAGCTTGGTGACCTTGAACGCGATGACTTGGGCCGTGATCGTCGTGCCGATGTTCGCACCGAAGATGATCCCCACGGCTTGCGACACCGACAGAATGCCCGCCGTGATGAATCCCACGGTCAGTACGGTGGTCACGGAGGACGACTGGATGACGGCCGTGACGAGGGCACCGGTGAGCGCTCCCATGTATCGATTGGTGGTCAGGCGTGCCAGGATGTCTTTGAGCCGGTCGGCGGCGAGGGCCTTCAAAGCGTCGGCCATCTGCTCCATGCCGAACAAGAAGAGCGCGAGGCCCCCCAAGAGCCCCATGCTCATCACCCAGAGATCGAGCTCGACGGTCTTTTTGCCCGCGGACACGCTCGCCAGGGCCTCCGCTCCGAGGCCCGCGGCCACGACGATGATCGCGGCCAGCATTACGCCCCTGCGCAGCCGCAAGCATCGGAATCCCGAACCGATGTGTCGAATTCCCATGGTCGCTGCCCTCACTTTTTGGGTTTCCTCGGCTCGTGCGTGACCAGAACCGCGCTGCCACAGGAGCGAATGACCCGGTCTGTGACACTGCCGATCATCAGCCGCTTGAGACCGCTGTGGCCGCGGGTCCCCATAACGACCAGGTCCACTGATGGCCTCGCGCACAGGCCGGGAGGTCGCGCGCAAAACGGCAGGCCGGAGGGCGGCGGAGGCCTGGCAGGCCGCCTCGACGGTGCGCGAGACCAGGCGATCGACATAGGACTCGTCGACCGGATGGCCGTGGACCGAGCGGACATGGGGGCCGCTGTGGGTGTGCGATGCGGTGAGGACCACATTGCCGGCCGGGACGCCGGCGGCCGATTCGCAGGCTTCAGCTATTCGGAGGACGTAGACCCGGTCGAATCCGATGAGGTCGAAGCAGATCAGAAAGAACCGCTCTTCCCCCATCTCCAGGGCGAGGGCGCGGACGGTGAGGTCGTCGTGGACACCGGTGCTGATGTTGCCGCTGCCGTAGCCGGCG
>JASLMQ010001037.1 GCA_030746455.1 Candidatus Latescibacterota bacterium | reverse complement strand
GCCTCCTGCTCATCATCCTCAGCATCGTCCTCTTCATTCTCGAAATCAAGATCACCAGCTACGGCGCCCTCACCATGGGCGGCATCGTGTGCATGGTCCTGGGGTCCACCATGCTCTTTGATACCCCGGGCAGCCTGGTTCGCATCTCCTGGACCGTCATAGCCCCGGCCGTGCTGTTCACGGCGCTCTTCTTCGCGTTCGCCATTGGTATGGGGATCCGCGCTCAGAGCGCCGCGCCCAGCGGTGGCCTGGACGATCTGGTCGGCCAGACGGGAGTCGTGCGGACCGACATCGATCCGGAGGGCACCGTCTTCATCGCCGGTGAATACTGGCAGGCCCGGAGCGAGGGCCCCATCGCCTCGGGGCGAAAGGTCGAGGTCGTCGACGTTTCGGGAAGCACGGTCCACGTGAGATCTGTCTAGACCGCAAGGAAGGAGGCATCCAATGGATCTTCTGTCGATGTGGCCCGGTGCCACGCTGTTGATACTGCTGGCGGTCCTGATCCTCGCCAATGCGATCCGGATCCTGCGAGAATACGAGCGCGGTGTCATCTTCCGGCTGGGCCGCCTGATCGGCGAGAAGGGACCGGGCCTTATCCTCTTGATCCCCCTGGTGGACCGGATGGTCCGCGTGAGCCTGCGCGTGATCGCCCACGACGTGCCGCCACAGGAGGTGGTCACAAGGGACAACGTCGCGATCAAGGTGAACGCCGTGCTCTATTTCCGCGTCATCCGCGCCCCCGACGCCATCGTCCGGGTAGAGGACTACTTCCAGGCCACCTCTCAGATGGCCCAGACCACCCTTCGGAGCATCGTGGGCGAGCACGAGCTCGACGACCTCCTGGCGGACCGGGAGCGCATCAACCAGCAGCTCCAGCGCGTTATCGACGATCGCACCGATCCGTGGGGCATCAAGGTCTCCGCCGTTGAGGTCAAGGACGTGGACCTTCCCCAGGAGATGCTTCGCGCCATCGCGCGGCAGGCGGAGGCCGAGCGCGAGAGACGGGCGAAGGTCATCCACGCGGAGGGAGAGTTCCAGGCATCCCAGCAGCTGACGGAGGCCGCCCGCGTGATGGGCCAGAGCCCGTCGTCGATGCTGTTGCGCTACCTGCAGTCGCTCATCGAGATCTCCACAAACCAGGCCTCGACTGTCGTCTTCCCCGTTCCCATAGACCTGCTCCAGTCCTTCGTGGAACGCGAGCAGACCTGATCGCGAATGGTACAGGCCCTCCCCTCCGCCCTCCTGCTACTCGGAGCCTTTTACGTCCTCCTCGTGCTCGCGTTCCGGGTAGGGTTGGGCCGCCTTCGTCCGGGCACCGAGACCGCAACGCCGATGGTCACCGTTGTGGTTGCCGCCCACGACGAATCCCCTGGCATCGACGTCTGCCTGGGCCATCTCGCCGCACAGGACTATCCCTCCGACCGCCTCGAGATCGTCGTCGTCGATGATCGCTCCTCGGACGACACGCCGGCCCGCGCCCGGCGATGGATGCATCGAATCCCCGGCTTGCGCGTGGTCTCCGTCTCCGATCCGCTCTACGCGTGCCCCAAGAAGAACGCCGTTGCCCTGGGTATCGGGTCGGGATCCGGAGAGCTGATCCTCACCACCGACGCCGACTGCCGTCCGCCCCCATCCTGGGTCTCATCGACCGTCCGGTGCTTCTCGGACCGGGTCGGCCTCGTTGCCGGCCACGCCCCGCTCAGGTCGTCCCATCCCTTCGGCGGTCTTCTGGTCCTCCAGTCCATCGTGGTGTCCGCCCTGGCCGCAGGAAGCGCCGGCATCGGCTTCCCGCTTACCTGCTCGGGACGCAACCTGGGCTACCGGCGGTCCGCCTTCGACGCCATTGGGGGCTTTCAAGGCATCGGCCACATCCGCGGCGGCGACGACGTACTGTTGATGCACCAGATAGCCGCCGAAGGGACCTGGAAGGTGGCCTACAATCCCGAGCCGAGAGCAGCGGTACCCTCGGCAGCTCACACCGACAGGCTGTTCGCCCGGCACATCCGGTACCAATCCAAGGCGGTTCACTCGGGGGCTCGGGTCTTGCTTCTGGCCCTGCCTGTCTATATATTTCATCTGTCGATCGTCGCAGGTGCCTTTCTTTTATGGAGTTATCCGGAGTTGACAGCGCCGCTCCTCATTGCGCTTTCCGGCAAGCTCCTCGCTGATGCCCTGCTCCTTGGGCGTGTGGCTGGCACCTTGCGCGCCCGGCACGCGATGGGTTGGCTCCCCCTGCTCGAGATCGTCTCCGTTCCGTATGTGCTGTTGTTCTGTGCCCTGGGTACACTCAAGCCGGTCCGATGGTCCTGAATACATGCGTACATTGAGATTTCTGCCCGAGGCAGCCCTTCGCTACCACCGCACCTTCACCCCGCACCGGGGGTGGAACATCGCCCAGGTCGCCGCCTCCTACGTCCTGTCCCGTCTCTCCGGGAGAGACGTGCGCATGGGCAGGCCGTTCGTGCTGATGGTGGAGCCCACCAGCATCTGCAACCTGTCGTGCCCGCTCTGCGCGTCGGGCAATGGCACCCTCGCCCGACGCGCGGGGACTATGGCGCTGGACAGCTTCAGCCGCGTCCTTGAGAAGCAGGCACGGGATCTGGTTCTGCTCATGCTCTGGAACCAGGGCGAGCCCTTCATCAACAGGGACCTCACGGGCATGGTCCGCCTCGCGAAGGCCCGCAACATCACCACCGTCACCAGCACAAACGGTCACTTCATCCGGTCGCCCGAGGAGGCCGACGACGTGGTCGACTCGGGCCTGGACGAGATCATCGTCTCGCTTGACGGGGCCACACCCGAGACCTACGTCAAGTATCGCGTGGGCGGCGATTTCGAAAGGGTCATCGATGGCGCCAGGCTTCTGGTTGCCGCCAAGCGCCGGCGTGCCTCTGCCACCCCCCTCATCCATCTGCAGTTCATCGTGATGAAGCAGAACGAGGATGAGATCGACGCGGCGCGAGACCTCGCCCGGGAGCTTCAGGTCGACCACTTCTCGGTAAAGACCGCACAAGTCTACACGAGCGACGAAGCCAGCACCTTCCTTCCGAGAGACAACAGGTACAGCCGCTACAGATCACGGGAGGGAGATCCGGTGATGAAGAGCCGAATTCCGAACACCTGCCGGCACCTGTGGTACAGCACGGTGGTGAACTGGGACGGCACCGTGTCCCCCTGCTGCTTCGACAAGAACGGGCAATTCCCCTTGGGTGACGCCCTGGACAATGGCCGATCCTTCGACGAAATATGGTCGGGGCCGGACTACACGGCCTTCCGGAACGCCATGCTGAAGGACCGCTCCTCCATCCCGATTTGCAGCAACTGCTCTGAAGGCCTCGACGGGCTCTTCTACGACGTCGAGGTGGTCCGCCCGTAGGGCACGCTGCGCGTGCCCGAGTTGTGCGTACCCAAGTCCGTCGCCACCCCGGATCCCGCCTTTCTATGGACGTCCTCACCTGGGTGCTCGTATGTGCCACGGCGCTCTATGTGGGTGCCGCGGCCCTGTTCTTCGTTGGACTCCACCGGTTCGAGCGGGGAACCTGCACCTCGCGCCCTTTCGTTACAGTCGTGGTTGCCGCCCGGGACGAGGAACCCTATATTCAGGCATGCCTGGAGAGTCTGGTCTGCCAGACCTATCCCGCGGACCGGTTCGAAGTCCTCGTCGTGGACGATGGTTCTCAGGACCGCACCCCTGAGACCACGGCCCGAATCGCCGAGAAGCACGGGCACGTTCGTGCCCTCGCCGTGGGTGATGCCTTCCCTGAGCTGGCGGCCAAAAAGCGCCCGCTCTCGGTCGGCATTCGCGAGGCCCGGGGCGAGCTCATCCTGACCACGGATGCCGACTGTCGGGTCCCCCCCACGTGGGTGACGGGCATGGTCGCCTGCTTCGAACCCGAAGTGGGTGTGGCCATCGGCTACTCCGAGGTCAAACCAAGGGGAAGCCCGCTCACGTTCTTCGAGCGGCTCCAGGCGCTTGACTTCCTGGCGCTGATGTCCGCGTCAGCCGGCTCCGCAAACCTGGGAATACCTCTGGCCGCCACGGGCCAGAACCTGGCCTACCGCAAGGCCCTGTTCGACGCCGTGGGAGGCTTTGGGCCCATCGGCCACCGCCCTTCGGGCGATGATGTGCTGCTGCTCCAGCTCATGCGCCGCACCGGCCGAGGCCGCATCGTCTTCGCCGGAGGCGAGGAGACCCGGGTGAGCACCTGGCGCACCGAATCCCCTGCGGGATTCTGGCGGCAACGCCGCAGATGGGCGTCCAATGCCTCCTGCCAGATTCGCCTCAACCCTGCCTTTGCCATCTATCTGTCCGCGGTCTTTCTGGTCTGCCTGATCGCACCTGCGGCCCTGATCACCGGTACCGCGGAGGGCGGCCCAGGACTCCCACTGGCCTGCCTGGGCGGTAAGGCCATCGCGGATCTGGCTGTGCTCTGGCGCGGCGCGAGGGTCTTCGGCCGGCAGGATCTGCTGCGTGCGCTGCCGGTCTGGGAGATTCTGCATCTCCCCTATACGGCTCTGATCGGCATTCTTGGCACGCTGACCGGCTTCACCTGGAAGGGCCGCCGACACCGGTAGACAACCCGTGGACCGCAAGTCCAGGTCGGTATCCTTCTGCCTGCAAGCAACCCGGACCACCGTAATGGGGACGAAGACCATGTCACAGTGCTCGTATGTTGGGCCCAGCGGAACCCGCTGCCCCGAGCCCGCTCCCGAAGACGGCACCCTCTGCTTCTGGCACGACCGGGATGCCGACAAGGGCGGAGAGGACATCAAAGCGCAGCTGGAGGAGAAGTCGAAGAGTCAGCAGAGCATGGAGGGCTACGAGCTCGGGCACGCCGATCTCTACGACGCCTATCTGATAGAAGCCGACCTCTCCTACGCGAACCTGAGCCGCGTCAATCTGAAAGAGGGCCATCTATT
>JASLMQ010001036.1 GCA_030746455.1 Candidatus Latescibacterota bacterium | reverse complement strand
CATCAGTTGTCGGCCCTACGTCTGCAACGGCTGACCGCGTTCCACAGAGCCGTTATCGTCACCGGCTTTCTCAGAGCCTCCACCACTTCCAGCCCCAGGCCTTGAACTCGGTCAGCAACCACCTCGTCCGGATAGTAGCCGGTCAGGATGATGACCTGGACATCGCGCCTCTGCTTCTGCATCTCTGCGATGCAATCAAAGCCGCTCATCTTGGGCATGTGCAGGTCCATTACCACCACGTCGTGGTCTCCGGCAGCAAACCGGTCGAGCGCTTCATGCCCATCCCGTGCTGTCGTGACTTCGCAGCCGCAGCCCTCCAGTATCTCGTGGTAAAGGTGCAATATCTGTGGTTCATCGTCGGCCAGCAGGATCTGCATCGCGCTCTTCCTTTCTCGTGAGGCCGGGCGAGAACCCCTTGACTGCTGTCTACCCCCCAACGCACGTCATGTCATCAGACTGCAACGCATCTCCCCTGAAGGTGGCCACATCCGGGAATCGCCTACAGTGTCTTTGTCTCCGTCTTCGGCACATCGGTCATATGGAGCGCCTCATCGGCCTTCAGGATCGGCTCCGTGAGAAGAATCGCGCGCCGCTTTCCGGAGAGCCCGGGGCGCCCAAGGAACTTGGGCCGGTTGCCCACAAAGACCACCGCATCCTGCTTCGTCTCCGTATCCAGCTTGAGGATGTCTCCCTCCTGTAGGTTCAGAACCTCACCCAGGCTCACCTGCCCCCTTCCGAGTACGGCTGTTACCGGAGCGAACACGCGGTCGAGCTGCAAGAGACGATCCTCGTGAGCGCTGCTTCGGCTCCCCTTCTCCCGGCTGGCCCACGTCTGGACGTTCAGGTAGTCCATCACCGGCTCTAGCGTGAAGTAGGGATAGCACAGGTTCACCAGGCCCGAAGCGTGCTGCGAATTCACCTCGAAGGCGATCAGCACCATCGTATCCGATGGCGCCGCCACCTGCATGAACTCGGGGTTAGTCTCCAGTTCCGCGTCCGACACCTGGATCTTGATCAGCTGCTCCCACGTCCCCTCGAGGTCCGTCAGCGTGCGCGTCACCACCTTGCCCATCACGGTCCGTTCGATATTCGTCAGCGGGCGCGCCTCCTGTGGAGGATTGGCACCCGTGCCCCCAAACTGCCGGTCGATGAACGAGTACGCCACAGGGATCGAGAAGTCGACGATGGCCCGCCCAGCGGCTCGATGCTGAAGGTGTACGAGCACGACGGGTTGGAAAGCGACATAATGAACTCGGCATACGTGGTCTGGTCCACGAAGGCGATGTCGCAGTCCACAACCGAGCGCTGGAGCGTGGAAAAGGACGACGCCATCAGCCGGGCAAGGTTGGCGTGCAGGTTCTCCAGCGTACGTTGCTGGTCCTTGGAGACCCGAGCGGGATGCTTGAAATCGTAGGTAACAACAGGCCGGGTGGCCTGTGCCTTCATATTGCTCGGCGACAGGTCCGCCCCGGCATCGCTCCCGCCTTCCTCCGATCCCGTGGCGGAGAGCAACGCATCGATCTCGTCCTGTGACAGTATGTCCGGCATGCTCTGCCTCTAGCTACAGCGCGAAGAACGGGTCAAGCCGAGAACGTCCCGCCGATAGTACCAGCGAAGACCGCATGCTCTTCCTCCCTTACGGCGTTGGCCTACACACTGGGCTGCCGCCGTCTCCTTTCCCCTGCTAATCCCTGTTTGGAGGCCACCGGCACTTCCACATCTCACGGATAAGGACTCCAATGGCGAGGGCCAGGAGCACTATAAAGAGGATGAAACCGTCCAAAGCCACAGGCGCTCCTATTCCCCAGGTGGCAAGAATCACTCGCTGTTGTCTATGGGCTGGTAGAGCACTTCCTCGAAGACCTTCCCCACTCTGAGGTCCACCTTCCTACTGGCAGGCACATGCACGCTCTTCTCCGTTCTGGAACGCCACGTCCTTGCCTATGAACGTCCGCCTTGTAAGTCTTCTGCGTTGCCTAGGTCAGGCAGTACTTCAGGATTCTCTTCCCTCCACCTATTCCAGGTGCCCACACCCTTCTTGAGAATGGCGAGATGTTCCTGTTTGGCCATACCGCGCACCTCCGAATTCGGCCGGAGCCTGTCCGCCCCAATCTCCACCCCAAACGGGACACACCTCACCCGATCGAAGCGCTCGTCCGCCGAGTCAACTACCACCCGCGCAGCGGGTGGCCTGATGTCCCGGCCGGAGGCCGCGGCCTGAGAGGCCGGGGCAGCAGGGAACGCGCTGGCCTGCCGACTGGCAGGCGCGTTTCTGTGGTTGCCCGTGAGCGGTGGGACCCCACCGCGAACAACCAGAAGCACTTCTGCGGAGGGTGGATGCCCAGCAATCCCAGGTCCATCCCATCCCGGTTCGGACCCATCTAAGCCATGGTACTGCGAGCGCAAGATAGTTGGTGCAGGAGGGGAAAGCAAGGGAGGAATGCCAGTGCTGGAAGCGCGGCCCGTCCCTGGCGGAACGTGTCAAGTAGAATGAGACACCTCGCGTGAAAGTTTACTGTAGCGCGGGTGTGCACTGGATGATGTTAGCGGGCTGATTGATCCAGACCTCCGTTGGGACCTTGGGTGCTCGGGGCGGTCCGTTGATGAAGCGTTCGGGATGCTTTACATAAGCTTGGTCCAGAACACGTTGCCGCTCTTCCTGGAGGCTCTCGGCGCGGTCGTAGTGCACGTCCTCGGGTGTCAGCAGCCCCAGCCCGCTGTGGCGGTGCTGGGTGTTGTACCACGGAAAGAAGACTCGGAAGTAAGCCTTGGCGACCTCGGGTTTGGAGAAGCGGCCCGGGTAGATGGGTGCATATTTTACGGTTTTAAAGTGGCTTTCCGAGTACGGGTTGTCGTCGGATACGCGGGGCCGGCTGTAGCTGGCCAGGATGTCGAGGTCCACCAGGAGCTGCGAAAACGTCTTGGCCGTCATCGGGGCGCCGCGATCCTGGTGGAGCGTAAGCTGACCGGGTTCGACGTCCTGCTTCTGGCAGGCGGCACGGACCAGCCTCTTGGCCAGGGCG
>JASLMQ010001035.1 GCA_030746455.1 Candidatus Latescibacterota bacterium | reverse complement strand
AGGGCCGGGCGCAAGCCGAACTGGACTTTTTCAACGGGCTCCTGAGCCACAACTTGACAAGCCCCGCCTCAGGACGCTAGATTCCCCCGGTGCCTATCACCTCTCCATTCTGATACGTACCAGGTAAGGCACCGCTTCCCGAATCGGGAGAAGCGCGCCTATGGCCTGTTACCGGACCCAGTCTACGGCTTCCGAGAGAAGGCCGCCGGGCTGGGTTCAAGTGTTTCGGGACCGCCTCTGACGGCCCCATGGCCAGATTTCGCCCTGGGTCAAGCCATCAACAAGGAGCAACCATGAGTATACTGAGCGTAGAGAACCTGAGCGGGTTGTCCGACGAGCGTCGGGCGGAAATCCTCAGCCGGTCCATGACCGACGTGAGCGATGTCTACACCGAGATGCGCGACGTCGTCGAGGACATCGCCCGGCGCGGCGACACGGTCAGCGTCGAGCACTACCTCAAGTACAAGTCCGACATCACGGCTGCCGATATCACAGCCACCAAGGAAGAGGTCCGAGCCGCCTACGGGGAGGTACCTGCCGATGTGGTCGACGCGCTGAAGCGGGCGGCCGCCAACATCGAGAAGTTCCACAGGGCCCAGCTCGAGCGCGACATGTGGTCGATAGAGATCGCACCGGGGATCATCGCAGGTCGCATGTTCACCGCCGTCGAGGCCGCCGGGTGCTATGTCCCCGGGGGCACCGCGGCCTACCCGTCCAGTGTGCTGATGAACGTCATCCCCGCGAGGGTGGCCGGAGTCGAACTCGTCATCGCCTGCACGCCTCCCAAGGACGGCATGGTGGCCAACCCGGCAACCCTCGTCGCCGCCGACATCGCCGGCGCCGACGCGGTGTACAAGATCGGCGGTCCCTGGGCCATCGGCAGCATGGCCTGCGGCACCGAAACCGTGCCGAAGGTCGATAAGATCGTCGGCCCCGGGAACAAGTACGTCACCGCCGCCAAGCTGGCCGTGTTCGGAAGAGTGGACATCGACTCCCCGGCGGGACCGAGCGAGGTGCTCATCCTGGCGGATGGGTCGCCCGAACCACGCCTGGTGGCGGTGGACCTCCTCGCCCAGGCCGAGCACGACCCGGATGCGGCCGCCGTACTGGTCACCACGTCCACGGCCCTCGCGACGGCCGTGGCCGAAGAGCTCGACCGCATCCTCGGCGAGGTCGACCGCCGCGACGCGATCGAGAGAGCGCTGCGCGACAACTCGGCCCTGCTCGTGACCGATTCCATGGAAGACGCACTGGCCTTCACCAACGAGTACGCCGCCGAGCATCTCCAGGTCCTCACCGCCGATCCCATGGCGGACCTGCCGCGCATCCGTCACGCCGGCTCGATCTTCCTCGGTCGGTACTCCCCCGTGCCCTGTGGTGATTATGCATCGGGCACGAACCACGTCCTGCCCACGGGCCAGTGCGCGCGCATGTTCAGCGGCCTGTCTCTTGACGACTTCATCAAACGCCCCACCTTCCAGTACCTGACCAAGGACGGTCTCGCTGCCCTGCGCAAGACCGTAACGGACCTCGCCCGCGCCGAAGGGCTGCCCATGCACGCAAGGGCCGTCGAGGAGCGATTCGCGGAGTAGTGGGATCCATCGGGAGGCGCCTGGATGAAGGAATCCCCAAACCTGGATCGCGCGTCAGAAAGCCAATACGCATTTGATGGCTGGCTGGGACAGTACCTCCAGAGCGTCACAGACCAGTGGATCAAGGTCGTTCCGACCTCGAACCCCGGCATGCTGGAGATGCTGCGCGATCGAGATCGGCGGCCTTACCGTGACCTGGTGCCCTTCGCAGGGGAGTTCGCCGGCAAGTATCTGACTGGCGCGGTGGAGGTGTTGCGGCTGACAGGCGACGAAGGCTTGAGGGCCGTCCTGGCGGACTTCGTGACGGACCTGATCTCCTGTCAGGACAAGGACGGTTATCTCGGGCCCTGGCCGCGCGACTTCCGCCTGGCAGGATTGGCGCCCAACAGCAGCCGCGGTGGGGGATCGGGCATTCTCGGGGTGACCGGGCTTCCCGAGAGTCGAACGGAGGGTGGAACAGATGGCTGCAGCGGTACCTGGGATTCCTGGGGACACTATCACGTCATGATGGGCCTGATGCTCTGGGCCCGGCTCGTCGATGACCGTAAGGCCCTGCGGGTCGCCAAGAGGATCGCCGACCTGTTCTGCTCCAGGTTCCTGGGTACAGATGAACGTATGGTCGATGCCGGTAGCAAGATCGAGACGAATCTATCCCCGGCGCATGCCCTGTGCCTGCTGTACGAGAAGACCGGAACCCGCCGCTATCTGCAGCTGGTCGAACAGATCGTGCGTGAGTTCGAGATCCGGGGGCGCGGAGGGGAGCTGGCGGGAGACTACCTGCGGACGGCTCTGGCGGGGATGGAGTTCTACCAGACCCCCAAGCCCAGGTGGGAAAGCCTTCACACCCTGATGGCGTTGCCGGAACTCTACTACATCACTGGCGACCCGTGCTATCGCAAGGCCTTCGAGCACATCTACTGGAGCATCGTCAAGCTGGATCGCCACAACAACGGCGGCTTCAGCAGCGCCGAGCGTGCTCGGGGAAATCCATACCTCAAGTTGCCAATCGAAACCTGCTGCACGATCGCATGGATCGCGATGAGCGTCGAAATGCTGCGCCTGACGGGGAACTCCATCGTGGCCGATGAAATCGAGCTCTCAACGCTCAACTCAGTGATGGGGATGCACTCGGCATCCGGGCGCTGGGTGACCTACGACACACCGATGGACGGGGTCAGGAGGGCCAGCGCACATTCGATCGTGTGTCACTCGCGCGAAGGCACGCCCGAGCTCAACTGCTGCAGCGTCAACGGACACCGCGGGCTTGGCATGGTCGGCGACTGGGCCCTGATGCACCAGGGCGATAGCGGAATCACGCTGAACTACTACGGGCCCTCCACCATGGCCGCCAGGCTGAGCTCCGGGCGCAGGGTCGAATTCTCCCAGGACACCACCTACCCCGTCGACGGGCACGTGAAGCTAAGCGTACACCCATCTCGACCGACGCGATTCCGTTTGAACCTTCGTATACCCTACTGGTCCGCCAGAACTAGGCTTCACGTAAACGGAGAACCGATCGAGAACGTCACTTCGGGAAGCTACTGCGCTCTGGAGCGGGAGTGGAGGCAGGGGGACCGCGTGGAGATCCGGCTGGACATGTCCGAGCATTACTGGGTGGGAAGGAAGCAGTGCCGCGGCCGTGTCTCCATGTACCGCGGCCCTATACTGATGACCTACGACCGACGATTCAATGACGTCGACCCGGACGACCTGCCCGAGCTCGACGGCCGTTCGCTGAAGCGCCGACGTCTCAAGTGGAGCGGCCGAATCAAGCCGATCATGCTACTCGAGTACCGTGATGGCAACGGCAGCAAACTGCGGCTGTGCGACTTCGGCAGCGCAGGGGAGGGCGGTACGCCCTACCGGTCCTGGCTGAAGATCGGCGGCATACCGAAGGCCTCGTTCTCACGAAGCAATCCCTTGCGGAGCGTTCGGGTCTGAAGAAGAGGCACTGACGAGGTAGATACTATGGCCGGCATCCAGTCCCATATCCAGGAGCTGATCGTTTGCGGCTGGGACGAGGTCTTCATTCTCGATCTCGCCACAAACGAAGGCGGACAGCCGCGGAAGGTCTGGAGCTGGAAAGCCACGGAATGCACGGACCTGCCCGACTCCTACGCGCCGCTCTACGGCACGACCGATGAATGCAAGCCATTCGATCACGGCACCAAGATACTGATCACCTCGTCCCGCAGCGGTATCGCCTATGTGGACCGTCACCAGAACAAGGTGCTCTTCTACGGCAGAGCTGCAAACGCCCACTCGGCTGATATCCTGCCCGACAATCGCGTCGCCGTGGCTGCATCACACGACCCGAAGGGGCAGGGCGACCGTCTCATCCTGTTTGATCTGAATCAGTCGGATCAGCCGCTGTGGCACGACCCGTTGTTCTGGGGCCACGGGGTGGTCTGGGACGATCGTAGGGAGCGAGTGTGGGCTCTGGCCACGGACGAGATCAAGGTCTACCGGCTCAAGAACTGGTATACTGCGAGTCCGGAGCTCGAGCAGACCTCTTCGATCGCTCTTCCTGAAGGAGGCGGGCACGACTTGGTTCCCGTTCCTGGCACGTCGTGTCTGAGCATCACGACGCGCAGCACCTGCTGGCTGTTCGACCGAGATACCGAGGTGCTCTCGGCCCATCCCGATTTTGCTGGCCAGCCTGAAGTGAAGTGCATCAGCCAGCACCCGGAGACCGGACAGATCGTCTATATCCAGGGGGAGGGCGGGCACTGGTGGGCCGAACGTCTCCACTTCCTCAATCCCGAAGACACCTACCATGTGCCCGGCGAGCACTTCTACAAGGCGCGCTGGAACGTCCGATTGGAATGACTCAGGCGCCACGCCCTCAGTTCTGAACCGACGTTAGGGCCTGCCTCCGCCTGAGAAGCCTTCGACTTGGTGTCCTTCGTGCCTGGAGCCTATCCCGGGGGACTACAAGCATGCTGCTGCTACTGGATATCAACAGCAGCCGGGATGTCTTTCGTGGTGACCCGATCTTCGGAGTATCCAATCGAGATGGCCATCAGGATCGTACGACTGGGCAGCGCCAGAAGCCCGGACGAGGGACTGCGAATCGGCACGGTCCGGCGCCCTCCCCGAGGCGTGAAGAAGGAGGAGTACGCGTCAAGGAACATCTACGACGTGTGGTTCCCCAATCTCTCCCCGAGCGAGGCCCTGCTGAAGGAGACGTTCCCCGTCGAAGACGCCCAATCGTGGCGATCATTCAGGCGAAGGTTCCTGGCCGAGATGAAGACGTCCGAACCGAAGAGGGATCTGGATCTACTCGCCGCGCTGTCCCACCACGTGGACTTCTCGGTCGGATGCTATTGCGAGGACGAGGGCCGGTGCCACAGGTCTTTGTTGAGGGAGCTTCTCGAGCAAAGAAGGGCCCAAATCAGCGAGGATTGATGGGCTCCCGCGCGCCCTATCTGCGTGGCATCTGACTCCTAGCGAAGGTGCTCCAGCCTCTGCTTGACAACGGGTGGCGCGCTGACCTAAATTCCCAACGGACCTGTGGTCAGGCACCACGGCGGAGGATAGCGGCATTGGGCATGAAGCTGACCGTCACAACTCACGAAGATCAGGCCAGACAGGACCGTGCCTTCTGGCGGAACTGCACGCCGGAACAGCGCCTGGACGCAGTCGAGGTGCTCAGGATCGAGGCAGGGAAGTTCCTCTATGAATACCCATCCCGACTTCGAAGGGTTGTTGCGATTACTCGAAGAACACCGCGTTGACTACATGATCGTAGGTGGCTATGCGGTAGCCTATCACGGTTACCCTCGGTTTACGAATGACATCGACCTCTTCTTCAGCTCTGCCGATGAGAACACGACCCGACTTCGGGATGCCCTGATGGCCTTTGGCTTCCAGGAGGAGGATCTCCCTCCAGAGGCCTTCAGAGTGGTGGGAAGTGTCTTGACCTTCGGGGTCGCCCCGACACGCGTGGACTTCATCAACAGCATCGATGGTGTCACCTTCGAGGAAGCACGCCCGAATGTTGTCAGGGGAACCTACGGCGGTGTGGAAGTGAGCTTCATCGGCTTCGATGAGCTCATCAGGAACAAGAAGGCTACACAACGCACCAAGGACAGAGGGGATGTCGAGGAGCTGACCCGGGATGAGGATGCAGGGGGCACCTGAGGCTGCCCTTCTGATGATCCCTTCTTGCTGCCGACACCACAACCGGTCTCCGATCAGGCCATCCTGAAATGCCACAGGTAGGGCACAGCTTCCCGGAACGGGAGATGCACGCCTGTGGCCTGTAGTCGAGCCCAGCCCATGGCCCTCGAATCATAGCCACCGGCTGGGTTCTCGTGCTTCTGGGCAGCTGCCACACAACGGCAGGACATCGCCGCCCGATTCGTCCTATCCACTAGAAGATCCTGTTTGATGAGGAACTGATGAGCAAGCTGGCGCACGTCAACACCACCGACATTGCGAGTGCCATCCGACTCGGATGCCGGACCATGCAGAGCGTCTTCAACGCGGACGACGATCAAGTACCCTTCTTCGGCTCCACCTTGCGCCCGAACGCGACCCTTAGCTTCTCTGCCTACCACAGTGAGTCCCACGTACCCGGGCGACATCTGAACGCGCTCCTCAACGCCGAGGACGCGGCGGGCGTGACGCTCGATGAGGGGGCCGTCGAGAACCATCGGCGAGCCGCCCTTCTCTCATACAGCGGTCCAGTCGCGTTGCCCCTCAACCGTGAGTCGATGGGTGGCACACCTGTCAACTTCAGCCCGCACAACCTTCGTGAGGGCTTCCACGCCCTCTACGCCTTGGCAAGGTACCGGGCCGATGAGGAGGCACTCGCGCTGGCCGCAAGGAGCATCGCGGCCGTCCTCGAGCTCTGGGACGCAGATCGCGGCTGGGACGTGCAGCGTCTGAGCGACCTGGAACTCCTATACCGGAAATGCCAGGGCTTCCTCCACGGTGAGGCGCGGATGCTGGGTCCGCTCGTCAAGCACTACCGCGTCACGGGCCACGCGCCAGCTCTCGAACTGGCCTTGCTGATCAAGGAGAAGGCCGTCGGCGAGTTCTTCCTGCCGGATGGCGGATTTAATCCGACGCGCTTCCTTACCCGCCACGTCCACTCCATCACGTGCGTCCTTTCGTCGCTCGCACAGTTGGCCGATCTTCTGATGGACACGGCCCTGATGTCTCGAGTCAAAGCGTTCTACGACAACGGGATCTGGGAGATGCGCGACGAGATCGGATGGACGCCGGAGTCGGTTCCGCAGGTGGACAGTGATCACGGTGAGGCCAACAACACGGGGGACATTCTGGAGACGGCACTGATCCTCGGAAGATGGGGGTTCCCGGAGTGCTATCACGACGCCGAGCGGATCCTACGCTGCCACCTGCTGCCGTCGCAGCT
>JASLMQ010001034.1 GCA_030746455.1 Candidatus Latescibacterota bacterium | reverse complement strand
TGCTTCTGACGTCCGCGATTTCCCATCGCCATGTTCTCATCTCCCCGCTTCGGTTCGGTACCTACTCCATCATAGTACCTTCCTCGCGGGAAAACAACAGACAATGTGGCATGAATCTCAGTTTTTCAACGGGCTGCTAGCCAGTGGTGTCCTCTGGCGCCTGAAGTGATGTCGGATACCAAACCATAAGAACAACCAACACTACCAGTCCACGCACCTATATAAGGACACGAAGGACACGAAGTATTGAGTTCGATGAGTTGTCGAACCGCGTCATCGGGTGTGCACTGGAGGTCCACAAGGCGTTGGGTCCCGGGCTCCTGGAGTCGACGTACGAGCAGTGTCTGGCACACGAGTCGAGCCTCAAGGGCGTCCAGTTCAAGCTGCAGCATCCGCTGCCGGTCGAGTACAAGGGGGTCCGACTGGACTGTGGCTACCGCATCGATCTACTGATAGAGGACACCTTGATCATCGAGCTCAAGAGCGTTGACCGGATCATGGCGGTCCACGAGGCCCAGCTGCTGAGCTACATGAAGCTTGCGGGGGTGAAGACGGGCCTGCTGATGAACTTCAACGTTACCAGGCTCAAGAACGGTATCAAGAGATTCGTTCTATGACCCCTTCGTGCTCTTCGTGACCTTCGTGGTAGTACCGAGTCGCCGCATTAGGCACAAACCTGCTGGACGGGGATCCGATGGACAGGCTGAACCAGGAAATCGTGCCCGGATATCTCATCCGCCACGCACGTGCGGAAGACATGGACCGCGTTGGGCAGATCGCGCGGGAGGCCTGGGTGCGGATACACGACAGCCTGACCGAGATCCTGGGCGAGGAGCTCCACGACATCCTCTCGGCGAATTGGGAAGAGATAAAGGAAGCGGGCGTTCGCGCTCACTGGGAGCGGCATCCGGAGTGGTTCCACGTGGTGGGGCCGGCTGAAACCGGTGAGGTGATTGCCTTCGTCTCCTACACTATCGACGAGACCCGCTCGATGGGCAAGATCGGGAACAACGGCGTTGCGCCCGAGGTCCAGGGCAAGGGCATCGGCACGGCGATGTACTCCTATGTGCTCGACCTGTTCCGAGACGCCGGACTCAAGTACGCGATGGTCGGAACCGGACTCGATGAGGGTCACGCGCCGGCCCGGCGCGCGTACGAGAAGGCCGGATTCGACATCGCGAAGAAGCACGTGGAGTACTACGTGTATTTGTAGCATGCAAGGCACAGGCAGCGTGAAGTGGAAAGGGCGTGAAGTGTGTGAGCATCTTCCGATATTAAGACCATAGGAGGTCCGTCGAATGAACATTGAATCGCCCGGATGGCTGGATCCGGATGCTGGCGAGAACGCGCTCTGGTCCGTGCTGAACGGCCGGGAGGCGCCCATCGTGCCCGTGGCCCCGCTGTTCGTGGACTCTCCGTTCCGGACCGTGGTGGATGAACGGCTCTGCCGATCGTGGGCTCGGGAGATCGAGAGGTCAGGAGGCGGCGACACGGTCGAGGTGGATTTCGAGACCTACGCCCGGCTCCGATTCGAGTTGATGTGTGAGATCATCGACCGGTACAACACCCCGCCGTGCTGGGTCCGGATGCCTTGGACCGCCTTTCGCGGCGAGGTCGAGGGATGCCGGGTTGCCAGGCGCGAGGAGCAACTGGTCTGGATCGATCGGGACGGCGCGGAGACAGGGCTGATGGAGAAGCTTCGGGACCTCGATCGTCGTCCGGGTCCATGGCCGATGGACCAGCCCGTGGATCGGACACTGGACGAGGTGAGGGAACTGCTGGACAAGGACCCGCAGAGCCTGATCCCGGCAGAATCTTTGGGCGATCCGGGCTCGCGATGGGAGAGCGCCTCCGAGCGCGACCTGAGAAGCGAGGGGTGCCTGACGGTGTGGGACTGGATCCGCGAGCGGTACCGGGGGGCGATGCCGGCCTATGTGATGGGCATGTGCCCAACGGCGCTCCTTCAGGACGTGGTGGGATTCGACAGCACGATGGTGGGCTTCCTGCAGGCACCGGACATCATCCACGAGGTGTCGCGGCTGGGGATGCCCAGGAACCGGGCCCACAGGCAGGCGATCCACGACGCCGGCGTCGAGATGGTGCACGTGTCCGAATACACGTGGGGCGGGCAGATCTCGCCCGAGGTCTACGGGGAGTTCATCGTCCCGTACACGCGGGAGCTGATCGAGTTCTATCGCGACATCGGCTTCAAGGTCCTGCTCTATGTGATGGGCGACATCCACGGCGTGCTCGACCAGATCGCCGCATATCCCTTCGATGCACTGGCGATTGAGGAGGGCAGGAAGGACTACGACCTGGATGTGGGCGTGATCCGCGAGGGGCTCGGGGACGACCGGGCGCTCTTCGGTAATGTGCCGTGCTTGCTGGTCGAGGAGGGCCGGCCCGAAGATGTCCTGGGGGAGGTCCGACGTCAGATCGCCGCGGAGGGGCAGAGCGGGCGTTTCGTGGTGAGCATCGGCGAGCCCCTGCCGCAGGGCACGCCGCCCGAACGTGTGAGGTTCTTCTGCGATTCCACGCGGTTGATCTCGGGGGGATAGGCCATGAAGGGTGTGAGATTCCTGGGCAACCGGAAGCTGATGGTGGACGACTTTCCCGATCCCGAGCCGGGCCCGGGCCAGATCGTCGTGGCGATGAAGGCAGCGGCCATCTGCGGGAGCGATCTTCACCGGTACCGGGCGGAGGACCCGGGACCCACCATTCCCGGACACGAGCCCTGCGGTGTGGTGGCGGCCGTGGGACACGGGGTGGAGCGGCTGAAGGCCGGAGACCGCGTGATGGTCTACCACATCGACGGGTGCGGGCTCTGCGGCACCTGTCGCAAGGGCTACCCCATGTACTGCAAGGAGATGGAGGGGTATGGGGGCAACGTGCACGGATCGGATGCGGACTACGTGGTCGCATCCGAGCGAAATGCCATCCCCCTTGGCGATGACTTCAGCTTCGTGGAGGGGGCGTTCCTGGCCTGCAATGCCGGAACGGCCTGGCAAGCCGCACTTGAGCTCGAGCTCTCCGCCGATGACACGGCCGTCATCTACGGGCTCGGACCCGTGGGGCAGTGCGGGATTCTGGTGTCCAAGGCGATGGGGGCACGCGTGATCGCCGTGGACCCCGTGGGAGAACGGCGTGAGCTGGCCCAGGAGATGGGAGCGGACGAGGTCCTGGATGGCGCCGACGAGGGTGTGGTCGATTCGGTCAAGTCGCTGACCGGGGGGGATGGCGCTCAGGTGGCGTTCGACTTCACCGGAGTTCCGGCGGCAAGACAGAACGCGCTCGAATCCGTCCGGCCTTTCGGCCGGGTGGGCCTGATGGGGGTCCCCTGGGCGCAGGAGGTCTCCTACAAGGGGCACGGCTACATCACGGTGACTTCGTCCTGGATCTATCCGTGGAGCTCCTGCGATGAGCTGATGGACTTCTTCAGGCGATTCCGACTGCCCGTGGACAAGATGGTGAGCGAGTGCGTGCCCATCGCGGACGCGGGGCGAGCCTTCGAGATCTACGACAGCTACCAAACGGCCGGAAAAATCATGTTCGTATGGGAGTAGCACACCGCATACAGCGCAATGACAGGGACGAAGAACAACACGAGAGGGCGATCCGGCGGATCGCCCTCTCGCGCTATTCTGGATCTGCACGCCTCACTTTCGGTTTCGAGTGGCAGCTAGGGCCTCACGGATCGCCTGTAGTGGAACTCCTGGTCGCGCTTGAAGTAGTTGTGGAGTGCTCCCTGCTTTTCGCTATCGGTAACCAGCGTGTTCGCGTCCGACTTCGACTTGGGGTCGTAGGTGACCACCCGCAGGCTCTTGAGCCGGTTCGGGTCGTTCAGGTAGTGGTAGAGCTCGGCCATGTTGATCGGGCCCTCGTCTCCCAGATGCGCGTCCAGGATGTAGAAGGTCAGGTCGATCCAGACCCACGCGTTGTGCTCCTCGCTGAAGATCTCCGTCGATCCATGACCCTCGGCGAGCAACAACGTATAACGTGACCCTTTGGGGGGTTGGTCGGGTGCGGACCGGTTCATCCCGATTCCGCGGCACGGAATCCCCAGCGAGTTGCAGGCATACGAGAAGATGCCCGCGATGTTGCCGCACCAGAGGCGGTCCTTTCCGGCCATCACCCGCTCGTACTGACCGAAGGGGCTGAGCTTGCCCATGGCGTCGGACGGAATGCCGCGGTGGGGATCCAGGTCGTCGATGATCGATCGGGCGATGGCGCAGGCGTTCTCGTAGCTCGACCGGCCGTCCTGGATCAAGTGTCCCCACGTCTTGCGCGCGAATTCGACCTCTTCATCGGTTGGATGCTGCAGGATCCAGTCCTCCACGCGCGACGAGGTGAGGGCCATGTCGGTGTGCTGGATGATGATCCATCCGTTGGAGGTCTGTCCTCCCGCGGCGTAGTGCTCGCTGGGGTAGTAGTTGATGTTGATGCCGTAGGCCTCGGATTCCCTCCCGTCATCTGCCACGGCCTTGCTGGAGATTCGCGCGCTTTCGACTTTGCCGGTGCCTTTGTCTTCGTAACGGATATCTACTGCATCCCCAACTGCCCTTTCGAATGGACTGTCGTTGAGCGAATACAGGAAGTGGGAGAAGCCGCGCATGTCCGACCGGAGCTTCAGCCGAACGCCGACGCCCTCGGCGAGGGGCTTCAGCGACACCAGGCTGATGTCCTCGCGTCGGGGGTAGAGGTCCCAGTAGTTGGTCTTGTAGTTCAGTGCGACCGTTTCGGCAGGCTTTGGTGCCATGGGTCGATCCCCCTTCTGTGGTTTGGCATCGGTGCAGGCCGCGGCAAGGGCCAGCATGATGGATACCGTGAGGGCCGTCTGGCGAGCAGGCGTGCGCAATCGATGCGATCTGGGCTCTATGTCCGTCCCCCCTTCACCCCGCGTTCAATGGTTCCTTGTGTATTTGAAGATCTGGTCCTGCTTGAGGTAGTTCTGCAGGCCCTTCTGCTTCTCGCTTCCGAGTACGGGGAGGGTTGCCTCCACACCAGTGGCCGGGTCGTAGGTGACGATGCGG
>JASLMQ010001033.1 GCA_030746455.1 Candidatus Latescibacterota bacterium | reverse complement strand
TGCCAGGAAGGGCACTCGACTGAGGGTCTCGAGGATGGGTATGGCCTGGCCGTGGATCGGGCTCTCCTGGTCGAACGTGTGCCTCAGGGTCTGGAAAAACTTCCTCGAGAGACCGATGAACTTGCCCGGCTGAACGCAGTTGAAGATCAGCTCGTTCAGCGCGATGCAGGCCAGGAGGGTCTTCCCGTTGCCCGGCACGCCCCAGAGGAAGAAACCCTTCGGCTGATCGTGGGAGGGCCGAGCGTCCGACCGGGCGATGGGGGCCGCTCTCCCTTTGCGGGCAGCGGCAGTGCGGTCGATCTGCGTGGACATCTGCCCCTTGAGCAGTGAGGCCCCGGGAATGGGCCGGCCGTCGGGGGCGGTCTCGTGGAAGTCGTCCCAGAACTTGTAGCGGAACCGCTCCGGTATGCCAGAGTCGGCAAGGAGTTTGCCGATCTGTCGGATCCGGTTCCGATAGGGGCGACATGGGCACCAGTCGGGCTCGGAGTCGGGCCGCTCGAAGACCTGGAAGGGCGGCTGGCCTCCGCACCGGCAGTGGGCCTCCACGACGGGAGAAAGTCTGATCTCCCCGTGCTGGCCCGCGACGACCTCCCGGTCGTAGGTGTAGCCCGGATCGCCGTCGGGCAACCGGATGGGTGGGGTTCGCTGACTATTTGTTCGAGAGTTGCTGTTCATAGCTCAACTTGAAGGCCCTCAATCCGCGATAGATGGCTTCGGCCAGACGCTTCTGAAGCTGGGTGCTGCGGAGCCGCCTCTCCTCGGTCGGGTTCGAGATGAATCCCATCTCGACCAGGACCGAGGGCATGTGGCCCATCGTGCCCCGCATCACGTAGAAGTTGGCCTGCTTCACCCCCCGATCGTCCAGCTCCTTGACGGTCTGGGCGATCTCGCCGCGGATGAGCGCTGCGAGATCCTGGCTCTCGATGAGGAACTGCGTGGACAGCAGCCCGAACCGGATCCCATCGAGCTCATCGGCCCCTTCGCCCTCCGATGTCCCGTTTTGCTCGAGCTCGAGCACGGCGTTCTCACGTCGGGCCACGTCGGCGGCCTCGGCGGTCTTCGCCTCCGAGAGGAAGTAGACCTCGGCACCTCGTGGCTTCACCTTCCTGCTGGCGTTGCAGTGCAGGCTGATGAAGATCTTCCCCCCGTTCTCGCGAGCGATCTGCGCCCGGCGGTGGAGGGGAACGAAGGTGTCGCCCTCGCGTGTGAGAACGGTGCGCACCCGGAGCCGCTTTTCCAGGAGCGGCTTAAGGCGCTTGGCCACCCGCAGGACCACGTCCTTCTCCGCCGTCCGGCCCGGCCCGACCGCGCCGGTGTCCTTGCCCCCATGTCCGGGGTCGATCACGATGGTGTCGAGAGACCAGAGCTTGAGGTCGGCCTCGGCCTGGGGTGGCACCTCGAAGGAAAGTACGATTCCTTCTTCGCCGGGAACCAGGCTTCTAAGGACCGCTCGATCGTCCAGCTCGATATCGACGCGAACACCGGGATCGCGCCGCACCAGGTCCACTTCGCGGATGTGGCCCCCCTTCGACGGCAGCCGAACCTGGGGATGGACGTCGACCGACCTGAGGTGCAGCGACATCCGGCCCGCTCCGTTCCTCTCGGTGATCAAACTGTCCGGCGAGAGGGTGCCCCGCGTGCGGAGCGACAACCGGGTGTGACGGCCCTCCGATGCGACACGGAGCCCCAGGAGCGTGCAACCCGATGCAGGCGCGTCCGGTCCCGCCTCCCCGAGAGTGACCCTACCCCGGGTGCGGAAGAGCGCCGGCTCCACGAGCTCGAGGAAGGCGTGGGCGGGAACGTGGAGCGCCCCGTGATGAAGCCGGCTGGCCAGCGGCATCCGATAGGCCACATCGTCAAGGACCAGGAAGGGAGACCGCCAGGTGAGCACGCATGTGTGCGTGCCTGCCCGCAACTCCACCTTGTGCTTGAGCAGATGGGTCCGCGCCCGGCCCCCGACCCGGTCGGCGAACTGGGGTATCGACAGGTAGGCGATCCCGTCGAGCTCCACGCTGTCCAGGCGCAGCCGGGCGTCGGGTCCCTCGGTGAGAGACCACGCATTCATCAGAGGGGAGACACAAAGGAGCACCAGGCAGGTGAGGAGAAGTCGGACGGGGAATACCCGATCCCCTCCGCACCGATCACGTTTGGCCATCTACCTCCGTCGTTCCAGGGTACTCTCCCTGAAGGCCCGCTCGGCCTCGCGCTGGGCGTCCCGGCGGGCGATGTCGTGTCTGCGGTCGTATTCGCGCTTGCCCCGGGCGACCGCGAGCTCCACCTTCGCCTTCCCCCGCTTGAAGTAGAGCTTGAGCGGGATGAGGGTCAACCCCCTCTCTTCGACCCTTCCCCTCAGGCGGTTGATCTCGTAGCCGTGGAGCAACAGCTTCCGCTTCCGGGTCGGGTCGTGGTTGAACCGGTTCCCTTGGGTGTACTCGCTGATGTGCAGGTTGTGGAGGAAGGCCTCCCCGTCTTCCACCCGGGCGTAGCTGTCCTTCAGGTTGGCCCGGCCTTCGCGCAGCGATTT
>JASLMQ010001032.1 GCA_030746455.1 Candidatus Latescibacterota bacterium | reverse complement strand
CCTTGGGTGGCTGGTCAAGGGCCACGTGGAGAGCCTGCCGTCCGCCGGCTACAAATACGCAGCAGCACACCCCGCCATCGGAACGGTGCTGACGGGAACGGCGAATGTGGACCATCTGGAGGAGAACGTGAAGGCGATCCTCGGGCCACCGCTACCAGATGCGGATATGGCCCGGTTGCGATCGATATTCGGTGACGTATGGGAGCCGCTCGGGAACTAGGGTGAGGAGGGTAAGCCGATCAGGAATCCAATCTCGGAATGGAGCAGGGACTTTCGTCTTCTCGCGTGCGCGGTCTTCTCTGTGGGCGCGTTCTTCGGCGTGCAGCTGACGATGTACAACAATTTCGTCGTGGACCGACTGGCGATCGAGCCCCACGAGCTGGGCTACGTGGAGGCCCTCCGCGAGATTCCGGGCTTCCTCAACGCGCTCTTCATCGCCCTGATGATCCGGCTGGCGCCTCCCCTGGTCGCGGGGGTGTCTCTGATCGTGATGGGCCTGGGACTCGTGGCCTATGCGGACGTGGACACGGTGTTCAGCCTTGCCCTCTACTCGGTCATATGGAGCATCGGCTTCCATTGCTGGACCCCGCTGCACGAGACGATGGCGCTTGGGTTCTCGCCCGAAGGCAAGAAGGGCTACTACCTCGGGCAGCTGCGAAGCGTGAGCAGCATCGCCCGGCTGGCGGCCATCGGCAGCTGCATCTTCCTGCTCCAGTACATCCAGTACGAAGGCCTCTTCGTGATGGGGGGGATGATGACGGTGCTCGGGGGCACCGCGGTGATGTTCGCCTCCAGGAAGCGACCCGACGTCCCCGAGAAAGGCTTCGTCTTCAAGAGACGGTACGGCATCTACTACGCCCTCAATTTCCTCCAGGGACTTCGAAAGCAGATGTTCATCACTTTCGCGATCTTCGCGCTGGTGAAGGTCCACGGAATGCCCGTCGGGACCACGATGATCCTTATCCTGATCAACCAGGTCTTCATCACATTTACCGCATCTCTGATGGGACGCCTGGTGGACCGGTGGGGAGAGCGGTGGATGTTGAGCCTCAGCTACATTGGGCTGGCGTTCGTGTTCCTGGGCTATGCCGTGATCAGTCACCGAACAACGCTGTACGTCCTCTATTGCATCGACAATATGATCTTCTTCGGCGGCATCGCGCTCACCACCTATCTGCACAAGATCGCGCCGGGGGAGGACCTCAAGCCCACGCTGTCGATGGGCGTGACGATGAACCACGTCGCCGCCGTTGCCGCACCGTTCATCGGGGGATTCGTCTGGCATTTCTTCGGATACCAAGTCATCTTTTTCACAGGATCGCTGCTGGCGGTCGTCTCCCTGGTCGTGAGCCAGTGGGTAAACCCCGAACAACTGCTTGCTCGCGAGGCGGAACGGGATGCCGTGGCTGAGGGACAGGCCACGGTGGCTCGGCCGGCATCGTGAGAAAGGATCTGAGCGCATGGACTATCGCACATTCGGGCGCACGGGAATCCGGGTTTCTGACATCGGGATGGGATGCTGGGGAATCGGGGGCGCATCCTTCAGGGGCGGGCAGCCCACCGGGTGGTCGGGCGCGAACGTGATGGAGTCGATCGAGACCGTCAGACGGGCCTGGGACCTGGGCGTAACGCTGTACGACACCGCCGACGCGTATGGACGGGGGAAGAGCGAGGTGCTCGTGGGGATGGGGCTGATCGAGCACAAGGCCGAGGCGGTGGTCGTGACCAAGGTCGGTAACAGCCTGGCGGCGCCCGGCCAGGATTTCTCCGAGCCTTACATCAGGGGCGCGCTCGACGCGAGCCTGACCCGGCTGGAGAGGGACTCCGTTGAGGTCTATCTCCTTCACGGCCCCGATGTGGAGGCCATGACGGACGAGCTGTTCGCCCTGATGGACGACCTGAAGGCGTCGGGCAAGGTCCGTGCCTGGGGGGTGTCCATCGGCTCGACAGACGAGGGCGTTCGTGCGATCGAGGGCGGAGCCGAGGTGATCCAGCTGGTGTACAACATCCTCCAGCAGGAGACCGGGAAGGCCATCTTTCCGCTCGCAGAGGAGAAGGACGTTGGGATCATGGTCCGCGTGCCCCTGGCCTCGGGCTGGCTGACGGGGAAGTACGATGCCGGCACGGTCTTCCCGGCCAACGACATGCGCAGCAACCGATTCACGCCGGACAAGTTGAAGGAGACGGCGGAACAGGTCGCCAAGCTGGACTTCCTGCTCGAGGAGGCGGATTCCCTGGCTGAGGCCGCATTGCGATTCGCCCTGGCGCCCCCCGCGGTGTCGACGGTGATCCCCGGCGCGAAATCGCCGGCTCAGATAGTCGAAAACGCGAAGGCATCGGGCGAGACGCTGTCGGAAGAGGCAATTGGGCGTATCGCCGAGTTGTTTGGGTAGGCCAGCAGAACGAGTTGCCAATCAACGGGAGGAATCGGGTGAGGACGCAGGTCGAGATTGACGGAGAGCGGTTCATCGTCAACGGTGAGCCCACCTACAAAGGCCGCACGTTCAGGGGACACCAGATCGAGGGTCTGCTGCTGAACAGCCGCATGGTCCAGGCCACATTCGACGACGAGAACCCCGAGACCCGAGAGCGGTGGGCCTACCCGGATACGGGCGAGTGGGATCCCGAACGGAACGTGAAGGAGTTTCTGGACGCGCTGCCGGTGTATCGCAGCCACGGGCTGCTGGGAGTGACCGTAAATCTCCAGGGCGGCAACCCCACGGGGTACGGCTGGCCCCAGCCCTGGGAGAACACGGCATTCGCACCGGATGGCGAGCTCAAGCCCCCTATCTGGACCGGATGAAACGGGTGCTCGATCGGACCGACGAGCTCGGGATGGCCGTGATCCTGGGGGTGTTCTACTTCGGGCAGGATGAGCGGCTGGAGAATGAGGCCGCGGTGGTTCGTGCACTGGACGGCGCGGTCCGGTGGGTGCTGGAGGGCGGATACGGGCACGTGCTCGCGGAGGTGAACAACGAATGCAATGTGAAGCGCTATGAGCACGAGATCCTGATGCCGGAGCGCGTATCGGAGCTGATAGAACGTGTGAGAGGCACAACGGACAACGGCCGCCGTCTGCTGGTGGGCACCAGCTACGGCGGCGGGTTCATCCCGCTGGAGAATGTCGTTCGTGCATCCGACTTCCTGCTCATCCACGGGAACGGCGTGTCCGATCCCAAGCGGATTGCGGAGATGGTGGTCCAGACCCGGGAGGTGCCGGGATACAGACCGATGCCGGTCCTGTTCAACGAGGACGACCACTACGGATTCGAGGCGCCCGAGAACAATTTCGTGGCCGCGGTCTCTCAGGCGTCGTCGTGGGGGCTGCTCGACATCGGCGAGAACAACTACATGGACGGCTACCAGGCCCCACCTGTGAACTGGGGATTATCTACCGAACGCAAACGCGCGTTCTTCGATCTTCTGAAGGAGATGACGGGATCCTAATCCGAGGCTGGAAGGAAGGAAGTAGCACGGGAGGCGTCCGGCATCCGCCGGACGCCTCCTGCTATCTGGGGTCGATCGGCAGCTGCGAAAAGTCGAACTGGCTGGCCTCGTCGGGGGGCTCGTAAACGGGGACCGGATGGGGCACGGGCGGGTGCCCGCAACTCCGGATGAGGCCCCGGGCCCGGGTCTGTCTATCCAGGGCGTCCAGAATCCGCTCGGCCGACCACCTGTCGTGAATCCGCCGGGAGAGGGTGTCGACCACCTCGCGGCACTCGGGGTCTCTGGCGCGGTCGTCCAGCTCCCCGGGATCGCAGTCCAGGTTGAAGAGCTGATAGGAGTTCGTCTCGTGGTAGTAGTTGAGCTTCCAGGGGCCCTTCCGGACCATGGAACCCGGCTGGTCGCCCCACAGACCGATGTACTCCGAAAAGACCTCGTGGTCCCAGCCTTCGTCGTTTCCGTCACGCAGAAGCCGAGTGAATGCCCGTCCGGCGACGTCCGGCATGGGGTCGGCTCCGATCAGATCGAGCAGCGTGGGCCCCACGTCGATCAGACTGACGACACCTTTCTGCTCGATCCCTTCGGCGATCCGGCCCGGCCAGGATGCGATGAGCGGAATGCCGTTCGAGCCCTCGTAGAAGCTGCTCTTCCACCACATCCCGTGCTCGCACGCCATGTCGCCGTGGTCCGAGGTGTAGAGGACGACCGTGCGGTCGGCGTCCGGAGAGGATGCGATCGCCTCGAGGATCCGGCCGATGTTCCGGTCAAGCTCCGTTGTCAGGCCGTAGTAGGTGGCCAGGCCTCGCTGGTTCTGTTCGGGTGTCAGATCCTCGACGCCTCTTCGCTCCCGCCACTTGAGCATGGCGGGATGGAGCGCCTCGAGGTAGTCGGCGGATACCGGCTCGGGGGGCTCTATGCGTGCCATGTAGTAATCGAACAGCTCCTTGGAGCAGATCAAGGGATTGTGAGGCAGCATCAGACCCACGACGAGGGCGTAGGGCCTGTCAGATCCGTTCCCAGGTGAAATGAACTCGCAGGCGGCTTCGGTCACGCTCTGGTCGTAGAGCTGATACCCCGTCTGGCCGTAACCGGACACTTGAACGGCGTACTTGGTCTGCCCGTTGGTCCGGTTGTAGCCCGTGCCAAGGACCTCCTGAGAGAGCACCTTGCGGCTGCCGCACTCTCCGTGAATCCGTCTCTCGAAACCGTGGAACGGGTCCGGCCCCCCAAAGTGCATCCTACCGCACATCACGGCCTCGTAGCCGGCCGCGCCCAGGGCGTGTGCGAACGTGGGGACCTCGGAAGAGAGCAGGCCGCCGTTGTCGTAGATCCCGATATCACTGGCGTACTGGGCCGCCACGAACGCCGACCTGGAGGGAACGCAGAGGGGGTACGGGCAATAGGCGTTCGTGAATCGGGTGCCCTGGCCCGCCAGCCCATCCAGGTTCGGGGTCTGAACGATGGGGTTCCCTGCACATCCCAGGACCGAGGGATTGTGCTGGTCTGACATGATCAGGACGATGTTCGGTCTTTCGTCGGTTGACGGATTGGCCACGCGCAATGGCTCCCTCACAGAAGAGGCGGAACTACGAAAAACGCGAAAGACGCAAAAAGAGCAGCAGTCAGCCCCCAGCAGAGGCAGAAGCACGGCTCCATGCTGTGTGGGATTCGGACTGGGTTTCAGGCTGATGGGCGAGGGCTGACAGCTGGTAGCTTGAGAGCACCGGGCCCGTTGTCGGGGGAGTCATGATATGGGTTGACGCCGGTCTGTCAAGGCCTTTGCGGAGGCATCTCTC
>JASLMQ010001031.1 GCA_030746455.1 Candidatus Latescibacterota bacterium | reverse complement strand
TCCCTCTTCTCCCCGAACGGGCAGCTCGTGCAGGGCGCAGCGCAGCTGCCCCACCGCGACGTGGGGGTTGTCGGGGTCGATCGTGGCGTGCTCGGGCGACTGCCCGAAGAAGTACTTCGGCTCGCGCATCAGGAACTGGTCGATCGGCGCGTTCTGCCCGATGAAGACCACGAGCGACTCGTCGGCCTTCCGCCCGGCCCGACCCGCCTGCTGCCACATGCTCGCGACCGTACCGGGGTAGCCCACGATCAGTGAGGCATCCAGTCCCCCGATGTCGATCCCCAGCTCCAGGGCATTGGTGCTGACCACACCCAGGAGATCGCCTTCGAACAACATCCGCTCGATCTCCCTGCGTTCGGTGGGCAGGTAACCACCCCTGTAGGCCCGGATTGCCTGGGCCAGCTTGGGCCCGATCCGCGCCAGGTCCTCCTGACAGTACCGGTAGATCACCTCCGCCGTGGTCCGCGCCCGAACGAAGGCGATCGTCTGGACCCGGTCCTGGATCAGCTCGGTCATCAGCCGGCGCGCCTCCGTGTTGGGGCTGCGCCGGTCGCTGGTGCTCCCCTCCAGATAAGGGGGATTCCAGAAGACGAAGCGCCGGGCCCCGCGAGGGGAACCGTCGCTGTCCACCAGCGTCATCTCCCGCCCCGTGAGCGAGACGGCAAGCTCCTTGGGGTTCGCGATGGTCGCCGAGCAGCAGATGAGCTGAGGGTTCGCGCCGTAGTGCGCGCAGACGCGGCTCAGCCGCCGGATCACGTTGGCCACCTGGGATCCAAACACGCCTCGGTAGGCGTGGACCTCATCGATCACAACGTAACGCAGGTTCTGGAAGAACCGTGCCCAGCGGGCGTTGTTCGGCAGCACCCCCTGATGGAGCATATCGGGGTTCGTCAGGATGACCCGGCCCTCGTCCCGCAGCTTGCGCCTGAGGTCGGGTGGCGTGTCACCGTCATACGTCCCCAGGTCGAACCGAAGAGACGGGGAGATCTCGCCGAACCGCGACAGCCCCCGGGCCTGGTCTTGCGCAAGCGCCTTGGTCGGGAAGAAGTAGAGCGCCGTGGCCTCCGGGTCCTGCAGCAGGGCCTCGAGCGTAGGGATCTGGTAGCAGAGCGTCTTCCCGCTGGCCGTGGAGGTCACAACGGTGACGTGCTCCCCCCTGCGAAGCGCCGCAAGGGCCTCCGCCTGGTGGGTGTACAGCCGGTCGATGCCCTGATGCCTCAGGGCGTCCGACAGGGCCGGATGGATCCCGCCCTCGACCTCGGCGAAGCAGGCCTCACGCGGAGGAATGACCTCGACGTGGACGATCTGCCCACCGTAGTCGCGAGTGTTTTGGATCTGGCTAAGGAAGCGCGTGAACGACATGCGGGATGAAGGGAAGGAAACGTGAAGAATGGAGGGGGAGGCCGGGGAAGGGTCCTCGCGAACAATATAGCGGCACCCGATCGGTCGGTCAACCCATTTCCGCCGCTGTGGGGCCAGGCGAACCGGCTTCGGGCCTTGGTCCGGGCAGGCTCCGGTAGGCGTCGAACACGACCTGGAGGTCTCGCTTCGCCCTCCGGAAGTCGGAGTAGGGCTGGCGACTGAGGCCACTCACGCAGGCAAGGAAGTCCTCCGCCATCGCTCCGTAGCCCATCAGATCCCTGAATCCAGGTGTGTAGATGCGGGTCGTCCGACCCGACCTCAGGACCACATAGATCCCGTTGCTCTCGAACACGATGCGCCCCGCGTCCCCTACGATGTGCGAGTGCTGGAACGTGCCCTTCAGCAGGGCCTTCGTGGCCCAGGAGTAGACCAGCTCCGCCTGCGCGCCCCCCGCGTAGTCGAGTCGCGTAACCGAATGCCGCTCCACGCCGCCCTCCTGGAGATGGCTGAACTCGGCCGACACCTTGACGGGGCTCTCGGGGAAGAGGTCC
>JASLMQ010001030.1 GCA_030746455.1 Candidatus Latescibacterota bacterium | reverse complement strand
CGCCCTTTTCTATGTCTACTTCCCGGAGGGCGAACCGACCCTTCCGGAAGCCGTCCGCGGGAAGTGGGTCTGTGCCGGCAAACCTTCCCAGCAGAGCCCGATCGAAGATCGGGAGTTCCCGGTCACGCTCTATGAGGCCATAGCGCTGGCTGATTACGCCGGCGGCGAGGTGTTCACGAATCCCTCCGGCCGCACGTTCACCACGAGGGTTGCGCTGCACATGCGCAAGGAGGCCGGGTCTTACACCGAGTACCTTCACATTCCCGGCTACTCCAGCTACCCCAACCAGAGGACCAGGTTCTACAAGTACGTCCACGCGCTGCGTTCGTTCTACCTGATGGGCCTGCCCCGTCCCTTCACCGTTGGCGAGCCCAGATGCAAGTACGAGGACTACTGCCTCTCCGAAGCGCCTCTCAAACGGCTTGGATACATCGCGGGCGGTGTGGATCCCCAGCAGAAGGGGCATACCTACCATATGCAGGACCACCTCAGATACCGGTTCGCTACAGTGGGGAATCCAGGATCGACGGAGCCCATCGACCCGTCCGGCACGGGAAATGGGATCGGGTTCAACAGGAACTACTTCGATCACGGCGAGGACTTCGACTATGTGGGATTCGCCCTCAGTCGCATCGCCCAATCCGCCGCCAAGAACAGGATCCATACCGAGAGGCAGACCGTCCCCTACACCGAGAGGGAGAAGGGCTTCTGGGACCGGCTCCTCCAGGAGTGCAGGGAAAGAGACCTCCCCGTTCTATCGATGAGGCAGGCGGCAACCATGCTCTTCGATCACATCGCGGACGACGGCAATCCTGTTCCACGCGTGGATGTGGACCGAGACGGCGATGGCCTGCCTGACGGGTACCAGCAGCTTCCTCCGGGTTCGAACTACGGACAGGAAGCAGAAGAAGGGCTCCGGGGAGCGAACTTCCATCACTTCAGGCGGCAAGGGCCGGGCCCGTTTTTCTCGATCAAGTGGATGGGAGGCATCAGGCCCGGCCGGAGCCGCGTGAGAGTCTGGGCCAGGGGCGTGCCGGGAGACCGTCTTCGCATCACCCTCACGCTTTATGTCTACAAACACGTCGAGGGAGATCGGTACGGGAATCGGATGAGCACGGAGACGGTGGAGCTGCCGGTTGCCCTGGACAGCCCGGGCTGGAAGCTCTACGACGCCGGCGAGATCGACAAGCACCCGAACTGCTACTTCAACGATATGGACGTGTCGGCGGAAACGGCATCGAGAACGCTCTACGTCTCTCAGGTGGTCATCCAGTGATCCGGTGCAGCGGCAGGACCTCGCGGGGCTTCCAGTTCGGGCACGTTGCCCTGTGTCTAGGGCTTCTGGCCATAGGAGGACAGAACGTGTCAGCGAGAACCCATTACGTCGCTCCCAACGGCTCCGACCGGGGAGCCGGATCCGAAGAGGCGCCATTTGCCACCGTTCAGCACGCCGCCGATGTCGCGAGATCCGAAGATCGGGTTCTGATCAAGACCGGAACCTACTACGAGCGCGTGGTCGTCCGCAACTCGGGCACGACCTTCGAGGGCGAGCGGGGCGCCGATGGATCCTGGCAGACCGTGATCGACGGGTCCGAGCCGATTTCCGGATGGTCGCCCGCGGATGGATTGGCGAACGGCGTCTACCAGACGACGGATCCTGGGTACGAACCGTACACCATGCTGTCGAACAACAAGCAGATCCCCAGGATCAAGAACCCGTCAATGGAGGCGGACGGTCTCGAGAAGCTGCAGCGCCCGTCGGACTTCGAAGTCGAGCTCCCGTACGACGGCGGCACCATCAGGTACTGGGACGGCATCGAGGCCCTTTTCAGGGTCCACGAAGGAACCACCTTCATCCGATTCAGAGACGGCGCACATCCCGATACGATGGGCCTCCGAACCGGCCCGGAGGAGCCCGTCATCCTCATCCGAGACAAGAGCGAGGTGGTAATCCGGGATCTCAGGCTTCAGGGGGGTTACTACAGCGTGCTCATCGAAGGAGAGGGGGCCTGCAACAACATCGTTGAGCAGAACGATCTTCTGCACGGCAAGATGAACGTGTATGTGCGAGACCTGGCATCGGGCAACCACATCCGACACAACGAGATGAAGCCCCACATCTACGCCTGCGGGGATCCCTTCCCGTGGGAGACGGGCGCGTGGGGAGGTGCCCAGCAGACGGACTACCGATATGCCATCAGGCAGAACTTCTACTCCAACAGCCTGAAGAGGAACGTAACGGCCACCGACCGATGTGTCTTTCTAATCAACGCGGGAGACGACAATGAGGTCTACGGCAACCTTATGCGTGACGGGATCGGGGGCGTGGGCACCGAGGTGACGGCCACCACCAACTATACGCTGGAGGGGAGGGCCTCCAAGGCTCGGTACGGACGCAACCTGAAGATCTACGACAATGTGATCCACAACATGTCCAGTACGGGGATTCGAACCGCCGGCGGCGAAGCCAATCTCCAGGTTTACGGGAACGCCGTCTACGACTGCAACATCAACTTCCGAATCCACGACCCGTCGGTCGGCCCCATCTACATTTACAGGAACCGGTTCGTCAACCCCCAGCTTGGAAACACGCACATGTACCGGTTCTTCCGTGGTCCCGACGACTACGAGTTCCCACTGAGCCAGTACGTGCACCCCGATATCTACATCTACCACAACAGCTTTGCGGGCGGATCCCATGCACTGAGAGTCAGCGGCTACGGCGGCAGGATGGGCGGCATCCCCAATACCTTGCTCTTGAACAACATCATGGACGTGCCCAATCCGGTGTCTCTCCAGCGAAGCTGGGAGTACGACGGTCCTGCTTCCTTTGCCCACATGGACTACAACTGGACGCGTCAGGAACTGCGTGAGGGCTGGGGCGGCGCCCACAACATTGTCTCGCCGGAGGCCGCGTGGACTGCGTACCCACCCGATTTCGGGTCGATACCCCTCGATGCTCGAGGAACGGGCCTCGACCTCACCCGGCCCTTCAGGGCCGGTGGCAAAGACTACGCCCCACTGCCCGGTCCATCCCACGGGCCCGGGCCCGATATGGGCGCTTTGCAGGTCGACCCGGTGACCGAGAGAGAATGAGAGGCTTACGACCGTGGAGAGCGAATTCACCAAGAACGACAGAATGGTATCCGCCTGGCAGCGCGGGCTCGACGTACTGAAGCCATCGGAGTCCCAGCTCGAGCACGGGCTCGAACTCCACGCCAGCAGCTTCACCTGTGACACCTTCGGCTTCCTGCCGACGGTCTACAACCGCGAGTATTTCGAGCTCTACAATGCCCTCAAGGACGGGCAGGTGGGCGCCCGGGACCTGGCATTCGAGGCCAACCTGATCTATCGCGGATACGCGGCAACCCGCGACCCGGATGCGGCTCGAGAGTTCCTCGCCGCGGTTCAGGCCACGGGCCTCAATTGCCTGGTCCAGACCGTGGCGGAAGGGAAGTCGCGGGAAGAGGACATCAAGCGGATGGCCACTTCGGCACAGTGCTGCCGTGTCTTCCGCAAGTGGATGGTCCAGGCCGGCTCGTCCGACGAGATCCAGGAGGCCAGGGAGCAGGGCCGGATGGCCGTGGTCTGGAGCGTCAACGGCCCTCCCATCGCGGGCAAGCTGATCGACCGCGACGAGGAGCTCGGCTGGGTGCAAACGTGGTACAACCTCGGCGTGCGCCTGATGCACCTGACCTACAACCGGCGTAACTTCGTTGGCGACGGCTGCGCGGAGTCCGCCAACGGCGGCCTGAGCGAGCTCGGACGGGACCTGGTGATGGAGATGAACCGAGTGGGCATAGTC
>JASLMQ010001029.1 GCA_030746455.1 Candidatus Latescibacterota bacterium | reverse complement strand
TCGACCTTCTTGACCGACCCGACGCGCCGCAGGCTGGGACGGGCCTGCCATCTGGCGGATCGGGTGCCTCATCGGCCACCTCGGCCGTCGGGGACCTCGGGATCGGCGACCTCAAGCCCATATCCGTGCCGCTGGTCCTGTCCGGCTTCGCGCCACAGGCGGTTACCGATCTCCGCGAGCGACTCCTCCCGTTGGGCCTCGTGCCCATCCAGGGCGGCGGAAGCGCCGACTCCACGCTTCCAACCGGTGCGTTTGAGCCCGGGGCTTCCCTTGGCGTCGAGCTGATGCGCGGGGACTTGAGCATGGTGGGCATCGGCACCCTCACCTACCGGGACGGCGATCGGGTGGTCGGATTCGGGCACGAGCTGTTTTCGAGCGGCACGACGTCGCTGCCGATGACGGCCTGTTACATCCACGGTGTCCTCCCCAGCCAGATGCTGTCCTTCAAGATCGGGACGTCGTCGCACCCCGTCGGCGCGATCCAGCAGGACAGGGCCCCCGGCGTGGCGGGCACGATCGGTCGGGAGGCGGCCATGCTCCCGGCGGGCATCACCGTCCGGTCTCCCGGCTCCCGGGTGGACTTCAGCATCGAGGTGGTTCGCAACCGCGATCTCACCCCGGTGCTTCTCAGGTCGGCTGTCCTGAGCGCGCTGATATCGGCCGAAAAGCTGTCCGGTGAGACCACGGTCAGTGCGCGAGCTCGATTCACCTTGGCCGACCGCCCGGCGCTGGTGCTGGACAACGTATACGCAGGTCCAACGGGTCTCGGGCAAGCGGTGCTGGGCGTCACGTCCCCCCTGTCCGCGCTCCTGCGGAACCCGTTCGAGACCGTGGACGTCCGAAAGGTCGAGTTCGAGCTGGAGGTCGAGGAGCGCGCGCAGACGGCGCGGATCGCCTCGGTCAGGCTCGACAGGGGGAGCTTCGAGCCCGGAGACACCGCCCGGGTGACCGTTGTTCTCCAGCCCTATCTCGGAGACCCCTACACCGTTTCAACCGATCTGGGAATCCCTCGACTCGCCGGGAAGGGGCGGTTGACGCTCCGCGTTGCCAGTGCGGCCGCGCACCGGTCCGCGGAACCCAAGCGTGCACCGGGGGAGTACAGGGCCAGCGACTTCGACGATCTGCTTCGCCTGCTCCGCCGGGCCGAGCGCAATGACGACCTCATCTTCGACCTGCTCTCAAAGCGGCCGGGGGTCACGGTGGAGGGCCGGGAGGTGACCTCCCTCCCAGCTTCGGTGCTTGCGGTCCTCCGTCTCTCCAGGGAGTCGGGCACGGTCAAGCCCGTCACCCAGACCGTTCTGGAACGGAAGCGCCTTCGCACCGGCCACGTGCTGTCCGGCAGCCAGACGGTCTACATCGACGTCGGCCGCGAGCGCGGTGGCGTCACATTCGACGAAAGGGACCGCACCAGTGGCAAGAAGCGGTAGGACTCGCACCTCACGCGTCCCATTCTGTCTCCAGGTGCGTTGCCTGGGGTCTCTCTGGGGCTGTGTGTTCCTCGTCGCGCAGGTTCTACTGGCCTCGACCGTTGCCGCGGTGGAGCCCGTGATCTGGCGTGACGACCACCAGGCCGCCTTCTCCGAGGGGGAGCCCGACGGGGTCTCTCTCACGCGCGACGACGTCGTGATACTCGCGCCCGATCTCGAGGAGGTCGCCGACACGGGCGAGCCCTACGTCTGGTCTCTCGCACGGGGCCGTGGCGGTCGGCTCTACATCGGCACGGGCAGCGACGGGAAGATCTTCTCCTGGGACGGCCGGGGTGAGCCCAGCCTGCTGTTCGACTCCCCCGAGGTGGCCGTCTTCAGTCTCGCCGTCGGAAACGGTGGAGACCTGTTCGCCGGCGCGTCTCCGGGAGGCGTGATCTATCGCTTCAAGCGGGGCCAGGCCCCGTCGGTCGGGAAGGTCGAGCCCTTCTGCAAGACCGGCGACGAACACGTCTGGGCCATCGTGCCCGGACCGGGAGGCGCGCTCCACGCAGCCACCGGTGGCACGCACGGCCGGATCCTGCGCATCTCACCAAAGGGTGAGGTCCGTGAGATTCACAAGAACCCGGACCACAACGTCGTCTCGCTCGTGCGCGGCTCCGATGGGACCCTCTATGCCGGCACCGACCAGAGCGGCCTGGTCTACAGAATCGATTCCAAGGGAAAGGCGGCCGTCCTGTACGACGCCCCCCAGGGAGAGGTCCACGCCCTTGCGCTGGGGCCGGATGGCACCGTCTACGCAGGCGCGATGACGGGCAAGTCCAGGCTCGAGAGGCGTCAGCCCGGCCCGTCGCCGAACCCAGAGCAGAGCCGGCCTAAACCGAACGGGGCGAGGTCAACGCTCTATGCGATCCGTCCATCGGGCGCGGCATTCGCGATCTGGGAGGTGTCCGAGCCGATGCTGCTGGCGCTCCACACGGATCCCGGCGGGCGGATCACCGCCGTCACGGGAGACAGGGGCGCCGTGTATCGACTCCGCGACGACGGGTCCTTCACGCTTCTCACCCGAATGGAAGACGTCCAGCCCTGGGCCGTGGTCCCCGATGCCGGTGGAGACCTGTGGATCGGAACGGGGGGCGCCGGCAAGATCTACCGCCTCGGTACGGCCCACGGGAGCAAGGGCGCTCTGACCTCCCAGGCGCACGACTTCTCGCTGGTCTCCAACTGGGGCGGGCTGGACTGGAAGGGCGATACCCCTGGAGGCACCGCCATACGCTTCCAGACCCGATCCGGGAACAGCGAGAAGCCCGACGAGACCTGGAGCCCCTGGTCGGGCCTCCTCGAGTCCCCCGGCCCGATCGGCAGCCCCCAGGCGCGGTTCCTCCAGTACCGTGCAACGCTTTCCACGCCGGACAGCCGGAGGACGCCCAGGCTGCGCGAAGTGACCCTGTCGGGCCTCCAGGAAAACGTGCGACCACAGATCGTGTCCCTCGATGTGGGACCCATGGAGGGTCAGAACGGTCCCGGCGGAGGAGGGCCGCCCACAGGCTCGGGGAAAAACGGGGGCCCCGGACGTCGCAATGCGCCCGAGTCAAGGAGCGGCATCTGGCGGATCGGATGGTCGGCCGCCGACGTGAATGGTGACGCGCTGGTCTACACCCTCTACTATCGCGTCTCGGGGGAGCGGTCCTGGAAGCTACTCGAGGAAGAGCTAACGACCTCTTCGTTCCTGTGGAACATCGAGTCTGCGCCCGAGGGAACGCTGCGGGTGCGGATCGTGGCGTCGGATCGACTGGCGAACCCCGAATCCAGCGCCCTTTCCGCCGAGAGGATCAGCGAGCCGTTCGATCTGGACCATACCGCCCCGATCGTCGGCATCGCGTCGGTCCGTCAGACCGATCGCAGGACGGCCGAGGTCAAAGGATCCGTGGAAGATGCGACCACCGCCATCCGAAGGATCGACTACGCCCTGAACGCCGGGCCCTGGAAGATTGTCTTCCCCGTCGATCGGATCTGCGACTCGCGATCGGAGGCCCTTGGTTTCGAACTCGGCCCCCTGGATCCCGGGGAATACACGCTGGTGGTGCGGGCCACCGACATGCTGGGCAACACCGGAGTCGGGACGACGGCCTTCCAGATCGAGTAGGCACCCGATCTCGGATCACAACCGGGGTCCACATCGGGCGACCCGAGGGACATGACGGACGCCGACTACATGCGGCTGGCGCTTGATCTGGCCGAACGAGGCCGTCGCACGGCCCGACCCAATCCGATGGTCGGCGCCGTGGCGGTGCAGAACGACCGCATCCTCGGGCAGGGCTATCACAGGCGTCCGGGCGAGCCCCACGCCGAGGTCCACGCGCTTGAGTCGGTGCGCGCGGGCACTCCCGACGTGACCCTTTATGTCACGCTCGAGCCGTGCTGCCACACCGGTCGCACGCCCCCCTGCTCGGAGCTCATCATCGACAAGGGCGTTGCGCGCGTGGTCTGTGCCATGGCCGACCCGGACGAGCGGGTCGGCGGCCAAGGGGTCGCCCAGCTCAGGGAGGCTGGGATCACCGTCGACCTGGGCCTGCTGGAATCCGCTGCGCGAAGGCTGAACGAGGCCTACATCAAGCATCGGTCCACGGGCCTGCCCTTCGTCACGCTCAAGCTGGCCCAATCGCTCGATGGCCGCATCGCCACGCCCTCCGGAGACTCGAGGTGGATCACGTCTCCGGAGTCCCGAACGCGGGCGCACGCGCTCAGGGCCGATGCCGACGCAGTCCTGGTTGGGATCAACACGGTGGTCGTAGATGATCCCCAGCTCTCCGTGCGACACGTGGAGGGTCCGGATCCCGTCAAGATCGTACTGGACAGCGGCCTGCGGATCTCCGCATCGGCCAGGATCTTCGAGGGCACACCCCTGATCGTGGCCGCCTCAGACGGCGTGCCCGAACCCAGACGGGCGGAGATCGAGTCCGCGGGAGGCCGGGTCTGGACCTTTCCTCCGTGCGAGGGTCGGCCCCGCCTGGAAGACGTACTCGCCCGGGTCGCGCAAGAGGATCTCATCCACCTCCTCATCGAGGGCGGTGGCACCGTGGCCGCCTCGGCGCTTCGCGAGGGCCTGGTCGATCGGCTCGCCGTCTTCATCGCCCCCAAGGTTCTGGGCGACGGGATCCCGTCCGTGGCAGACCTGGGGATCGCGCAGGTTGCCCAGGCGGTGGGCCTCGACGATGTCGATGTCGAGAGGATCGGTGGCGACCTGTTCTACACCGCGAGGGTCCGGACCCCGGTGTCCAGCACGACGACGAAGGCCTGAGCCGACGTGTTCACGGGAATCATCGAAGAGATCGGCGCGATACGCACGCTCCAGCGACGGTCCGGCTACCAGCGGACCACGGTGGACGCGCAGCGGGTACTCGACGACATCCGCATCGGGGACAGTATCACGATCGACGGGGCCTGCCAGACCGTCGTCGAGTTCGACCCGAAGGGGTTCACCGTCGAGTCCGTGGAAGAGACCCTTCGCCGAAGCACGCTGGGCGCACTCCGACCGGGACGACGGGTCAACCTGGAGCGGGCCCTCAAGCTCGGAGACCGGCTCGGGGGCCATATGGTCGCCGGCCACGTCGACGGCGTCGGCCGGATGCTCAGGCGAAGGGACGGTGCCAACGGCGTCGAGTTCCAGGTGGGTATGCCGGCCGAGCTGTCCCCCTACGTAGCCGAGAAGGGGTCGATCGCCATCGACGGCATCAGCCTGACCGTGACCGGCGCAACCGCACGGGAATTCGGCGTGGCCGTGATTCCCCACACACTCGAATCGACCACCCTATCCGAACGCAGGCCCGGCGATCCCGTCAACCTGGAAGTGGACACGGTGGCCCGGTACATCCAGCGTCTCATGACCACACCCAACCCGGGATAGCCCAACCATGCCAGAGAGCCCATCGCAGGAAGGCCCTCCCCCCATCTCGGCCATCGAGGAGGCACTGGACGAGATTCGGTCGGGGAAGATGGTCATCGTCGTCGATGACGAAGATCGCGAGAACGAGGGCGACTATATCATGGCCGCCGAGAAGGTGACGCCCGAGGCCATCAACTTCATGGCTATGCATGGCCGCGGCCTGATCTGCCTCCCTTCGATGCCCGAGCGGCTTCAAGAGCTCGAGCTCGACATGATGGTGGATCGGAACACCGCCCTGCACGAAACCCCCTTCACCGTGAGCATCGACGCGGTGAAGGACACCACCACGGGCATCTCGGCACAGGACCGTGCGGTGACGGTCACTCGTTTCGTGGATTCGGACGCTCGACCCTCCGACTTCGGACGCCCGGGCCACGTCTTCCCCCTTCGGGCCAGGCGGGGCGGCGTGCTCCGGCGTGCCGGGCACACCGAAGCCACGGTGGACCTTGCCCGGCTGGCGGGGCTCTATCCCGCAGGCATCCTATGCGAGATTCTCAATCCCGATGGCACCATGGCCAGGCTGCCACAGCTGGCGGAGGCAGCGGAGCGGTTCTCGCTCAAGATCATCACCATCCGCGACCTCATCGCCTACCGACACCGATCCGAAAAGCTCGTGCGCTGCACCGAGGTGGTCCATCTGCCCACCCGCTGGGGGGACTTCACGCTCCACCTCTACGAGAGCGACGTGGACGAGGGAGACTACCTGGCACTGGTCAAGGGCGATATCTCATCGGGTGAGCCGGTGCTGATTCGGATGCACTCGGAATGCCTCACTGGCGATGCGCTGGGGTCCATGCGCTGCGACTGCGCCCAGCAGCTCCACCAGGCCATGGAGATGATCGAAACCGAGGGGCGCGGTGCTGTGGTCTACATGCGTCAGGAGGGGCGCGGAATCGGCCTGAAGGCCAAGCTTCACGCCTACAAGCTCCAGGAGCAGGGCTACGACACCGTCGATGCGAACCTCAAGCTCGGATACAAGGAGGACGAACGCGACTACGGCATCGGCGCTCAGATCCTGCACGACCTCGGGATCCACAAAGCCCGCCT
Organism: Candidatus Latescibacterota bacterium; assembly: GCA_030746455.1. The sequence continues at coordinate 1,285 of JASLMQ010001029.1, read as the reverse complement.
GATCACCAACAACCCGCGCAAGCGCGTGGGTCTCGACGCCTATGGGATCGAGATCGTGGGAGTGACCCCCGTCAAGATCAAACCCAACCTTTGGAACGTCCAGTATCTCCGCACCAAGCAGGAGAAGATGGGACACATCTTCTCCGAGGGAGACCTCGAGCTGGACGACGAATCGCCGGAGGGAACACATGCCCAAGGTCTATGAAGGGAAGCTGTCGGCAGAAGGTAAACGGTTCGGGGTGGTGGTGAGCCGGTTCAACGCCTTCATCGGAAAGGAGCTGCTGGACGGCGCGCAGGACTGCCTGCAGCGGCACGGGGCCGACATGGAAAGCGTGGACGTCGTCTGGGTGCCCGGGTCCTTCGAGATCCCGGTCATGGCGCGGAAGATGGCGGACAGCGATCGCTACGACGCACTCATCTGCCTGGGTGCCGTGATCCGGGGAAGCACCCCCCACTTCGACTACGTCGCCAACGAGGTCGCCAAGGGTGTGGCCTCGGCGGGAGTCGAGTCTGGCGTCCCCACGCTCTTCGGCGTGCTGACCACCGACACCATCGAGCAGGCCATCGAGCGCGCCGGCACCAAGGCGGGGAACAAGGGCTGGGAAGCCGCCCTGGGCGCCATCGAGATGGCGAATCTGGTGGGGAACTGGAGCCAGGACGGGGAATGACGAATTCCCGTCGTAAGGCACGCGAGGTCGTCCTCCAGGCAATGTACTGGACCGAGAGCAGTGGGGATCCCATCCGGCGGACCCTCCACACGATGGCGCTCCGGCTCGACCTCTCGCCGGAGGTCTCCCGGTTCGCCCGACGTCTCGGTGAAGAGGCGTGGGCGCGACGGGAGGACCTGGACCAGATGATCGGCAGCGTGTCGGAGAACTGGTCCCTGGACCGGATCTCGCGCATCGACCGACTGATCCTGCGCATGGCCCTTTCGGAAATGCTCGGCTTCGATGACATCCCCGCGAAGGTGTCGCTCGACGAGGCCATCGAGCTGGCCAAGCGCTACAGCCAGGAGAAGTCACCTGGCTTCGTCAACGGCATCCTGGATGCCCTGCTGAAACGGGAGGGGATGCTGGAGGGAGTTGGCGAAGGGTAGGCTCCCAATATGCGGCTGGCCGTCTTCTCCGATGTCCACGGCAACCTCGAAGCCCTGCAAGCTGTGCTGGCATCCTGCCGCGATGCCGGTGCCGACCGCCTCCTGTGCCTGGGCGATCTGGTCGGCTATGGCGCGGATCCAAACGCCTGCGTCGATGAGGTCCGCCGGGCCGCCAACCTGGTCCTGGCC
>JASLMQ010001028.1 GCA_030746455.1 Candidatus Latescibacterota bacterium | reverse complement strand
CGGTCCGGGCGCCCACCACGCAGAACGGCTTCCACCCGCTCTTTAGGCGTCATAGCCTGATCCTCGCTAGTTGGGGTCGATGGCGGCCGGGTCGATCGGAAAGTCGCCCCACTTCTCCACCATTTCCGTGATCCGCTCCAGACGGTCCACACGGGCGTTGGGCATTACGTTGTCCGCGACTCCCAGTACGAAGGCGTCTCCCGGCGCCGCGGTCCGGAACACCCCTCGCATGGTGGCCTCGAAGGCGTCGTCGGAAAAGGCATCTTCCAGGATGACCGACGGCACCGCCCCCCAGATGATGACGTCGGTACCCCACGCCTCGCGCGCCTCCTCGAGCGTGCAGCTCACCTGCGGGGCCGTGGTGAACGTGTCGGCGAGATCGAAACCCGCCTCCCGGATGTGGTCCAGAATCAGCCGCGTATCGTTGTCTAGGTGCGCACCAAGGGTCTTGCCCCTCTCGTGCAGCTTCGCCGAGAAGTCCTTGTAGTAAGGAGTGATGTACCGGGTGAAGAGAGGAGGCGGCGTGATCATCGAATCCAGGTGGACCCCGTGAAGGATCAGCCTGGCAGGCGAGTCTACCACCAGCGGCCACATGCGCTCCCGGTCGATCTCCTCCATCGTCTCGAGAAGCCGTTCGACCCGATCGGGGTAGTCGTGCAGCATGTAGAACCCGGCCTGGTAGCCGGCCAGCTTCTGGAGGAAGTGATGAAGGGGGCAATCCCCGGCCGACACCAGGGGATATCCGTCTTCACCGATCTCAGCGTCGTACGCCGCGAAGTCGTCGTAGGTTGCCGAGTATTCGGTGTGCCTCACCAGGTACTCCACGGCATCGAAGTCCTCGGGTCCCTTGATCATGTGCTCGATCTCGAGGGCGCCGATGCCCGCCTGGTCGAGCTCCTCCGATCGACGGTGTCGGGTACTCACGGTTCCGGCAGGGGTCCGGTAGGTGGTGACCCTCGACATCCCCTCCTCAGCCGAGGACACCTCCACATCTCCCCCCTGGACCGATGAGAAGACCTTGCCTCCTCGTGCCGGGGTCCCCATCCCAAGGACACTCTCGATCTCCCGAAGCGACATGCCCTCGAAACGAGCGGGCAGGCTGCCGCGATTCCGGTTTGCAGTGTGCCAGATCTGCAGCCTTGGAATCCACGGGACCCGGTCGGGACTTCGGCCGTCCAGGACGGCGAGTAGACGCTCCCGGTTGGTCATGTAGGACACCCCCAACTCGCTCGTGCGATCCGCCTACCGAAGCTTGTTGGCCTTGCAGGCCTCTCGGATGTCTTCGGTGCGGAAGTAGAACTGCTTCCCGATCCTGCCCGCGGTCGGCAGGATTCCCGTGTTGACCCAGTCGAACACCTTGCGCTCGGACACGTCGAAGAACCGCGCCACATCGGACGTCATGATCCACTCTTCGGGTATCTCTGGTTTCCTTGCCATCTTCACCTCCGCGTAGAACTCGTACCCTACTGGTCTTCTCTATGCCTCGGGCAGTGGGCACCCGTCGCCCAAATCAAGGGCCTTGGGACACAGGCCCAGCACCTCGTTTCGCCACGACGACGTGTGCTGCAGCCGCGGGTCCTTGGGGGGATGGAAGGTCGTGAGCCGTTCCATCTCCCCACGCAGCAACGAGCGCTCGATCACCTGCGCCCAATAGCAGCGTCGCTCGGGAACGACCTCGCAGAACCCGTCCTCGTCGGCGCCCCCACACGGGCCGTTGGTCAGCCGCTTAGCGCAGCCCGAGGTGGGCTCGGGGCACAGGAACTGCAGATCCGCGATCCGGCAGTCGCCGCACATCTCGCACCCCAGCGTTCGGGTCTTAACGGCCTGCTCCCATAGGGTCGCCCACCGCTCCAGGATGCTGCCCTCCGGCCGTCCGACTGCCCACTTCAGCAGGCTGTACCCGACCCTGCCCTCCTCGAAGAAGCCCCGATGCAGTCGCTCCATCGCTCCGCTTGTCTGCCCGTACCCAAAGCGGTCGCCGGTTTGGAACGGGCCATCCGCCAGCAAACCGTTGTCTCCATCGGGGAACAGGTAGAACGCATCCTCCGGGGCGAACCGGGCCTGGCGCTTCCCATCGCCTTCCATGTACTCCTCCAGGCTCTCCCGCCAATCCCGCGGTTCGAGCTCCCGGATCATCTCCAGCACCTCGAGCCCTTCCTCCACGTCGGTGACCCCGGCCAGGTCGATGCCGCGGTAGCCGAACCCCTTCACGAGGATGTGCGCGAGAAGGGCGGCCTGGTAACGCGACATACGGTTCTGCCAGGCCGTGAAGTCCACGAAGTTCATCTTGCGGATCCGGCTGCGCTCCTTCCTGGGAAGCAGGCGGCCCAGGTACTTGCCGTTCAGATCATCGGGAACCACCATCCCGGCGACACGGGCCCGATAGAGCACCGACACCAGCCGCATCCGCATCACGAAGACCGAGCCCAGAACGGGTACGTCCCCCATTCCTGCGCGGTCCATGTAGAGCTTCAGCTCCTGGAACTTCCTCGGATCCCATCCCACCTGCGTGATGAAGTAGTCGGCGCCCGCCTTCCGCTTCTTCCACAGCTTGAGGTACTGCCCCCAGGCAGCCGCCTCGAGATACTTGAAGGGTGATACCGCCGCGCCGGCGAACAGGTCCTCCTGCGGCTCTCCGCCCCGCGGCATCAGGCTCGGGTACTCCAGACCCCGCTTCAGCCCCGTGATCGCCATCAGCAAGGTCACGGCGTCCAGATCGAAGCCGGACCGGCCGTCGAGAGGATAGTCACCCGTCACGGCGAACACGTTGCGCAGGCCGTGGACGTAGAGCCCCTGGATCCGTCGCACGAGTCCGTCGCGATCCTCGCTCTTGCACGACAGGTTCACCACCGGCTGCCGCCCCATGATCCGCGCCACCTCCAGGCCGATCGTCTCCGAGCTGGGCGACCGGTGCCCGCTCGGCGTGTCGGTGATGCTGAACGTGAAAGGCGTCTCGCGGGCAGCGGCGGCCATCTCGTAGATCTGCTCCACGTTCTGCTCGGTCGGGGCGATCTCCAGGATGTAGACCGGGTCTTTGGTGTCCTCGAGGGCCTCCTGGAACGGATTGGGGAGTGGCGACCGGGGGACGGGCTCGGGCGCCCGGGGGTGGCCCTGCGCGAAGTCAACGACGATCGTCAATGGGTCCGCCGACTCGTCTTCGACTACCTTTTTGATCATTCTCAGGATCCAGGGATCGACAAGGTCCTTGCCGGTCACTCGAGCCGCGTTCAGGATCGCCGCGTCCACCCCGTACTCCATCGCCGCTCGCAGGTCCGCGCGATTCACGCCCAGTCTCCTCGGCAGCCCGTCGGAGCAATTGGACAGCCCGAGGCAGATGTGCACGCCTTCCATGTCGGGGTCCTTGCGGATGAGCCGGACGCCCTTGAAGGTCCGTTGCGTGTACCCGACCATGTCCGTCGAAAGCGGTCCCACGGCGGGATCGAAGAAGATCTCGTCGGCCGCGAACCCGGCCTCCCGGGCACGATCGAAGATGTACCGAGCCGTCTTGTGATAGCTCTCGGCCTCAGCCGCCCCGCTGAAGCCCGAGCTCTCCCAGAGGTTTTCCACCAACATGCCGACCACGGAGAAGCGGAACCGGTCCCGCAGCTTCAGCGGATCCAGCCGGGTCGCCGAGACGGAGTTGACCAGAGGCGGCGACGCATGCTCCCCCCGCTGCTCGAAGTAGCGTTCCAGCCCGGCTTCCAGGATGACAGGATCGGAGCTGTCGACGCAAACGGGGATGCCCTTCCCGTGCTGCTGCACCAGCTCGAAGATGTGATACATCACCTCAAGAGCGCCTTCCCGGCCGGCATCCGGATCCGTCAGGAAATCGTCCACATTGACGTCCACGTAGTCCGCTCCGGCCGCGGCCTGACGGTGCACCAGCTTGATCAGGTGCCGCTCCCCCGCCTCCCGGTCCAGCCTGTCCCCACACAGCCATCGCTTGGCCGAAGCCAGAACGGTCGGAATGTGGCAGTGCAAATCCTCACCGATCCGAATCAGTCCCATCGACAATCTCCTCTCCTTTCTCCCTCAGTGCCGCTCTTGCTGATGACTCCGTCACCCGTGTGCTACCACCCCCGTGTCGCCTGCGGACGTCAGGGCCTGCGGGTTGTCTCATCAGTGTCTATCCTCAATCCGACGAAATCGGGGGGTGCGAGTGGCGCGAAGCGCTTGGGTACCCAGGTTCCGCCTCGGGCCCAGGCCTGGATCCTTCATGCCTCCCTTTGTGAGCCAACGCCCGGGCCTTCCTCCACCTGGATATGCCCTTCTTTCGTGTCTTTCGTGTCTTTCGTGGTGACCGGGTTCTGTCGAA
>JASLMQ010001027.1 GCA_030746455.1 Candidatus Latescibacterota bacterium | reverse complement strand
CTTCGATCTCCTCCTCCGTCAGCTCCGACAGGTTGCCGTAGAACAGGGCGTTCGAGATGTGTTCCGCCCGCTGGGTGGCGGCCTCGTCGTGGACCAGCGTTGTCACCTCTCGCGCGAGCGCCCGGTGCGCTTCCCGCTTCTCAGGCCTCTCGCGTACCTCTTCCTCCAGGTTCTGGATCTCGTCTCGAGCGAGGAAGGTGAAAAACTTGAGGAACCGGATGACGTCCTGGTCGTCGGCCTGAATCCAGAACTGGTAGAACTGGTAGGGCGTCGTCCTGCCCGCATCCAACCACACCGTGCCCGATTCCGTCTTCCCGAACTTGGTTCCGTCGGCCTTTTCCAGCAGAGGAAAGGTGAGGCCGTAGGCCTGCCGGTCGAGCTTCCGCCTGATCAGCTCGATCCCGGCCGTGATGTTCCCCCACTGGTCGCTGCCACCGATCTGCAGCTCACAGTCGTTGGCCTGCATCAGCTCGAGGAAGTCGTAGGCCTGAAGAACCATGTAGCTGAACTCGGTGAACGAGATCCCCCCCTCCAGTCGGGAGGACACCGACTCCTTCGCCAGCATGTAGCCCATGGGGAAGTGCTTGCCGATGTCACGGAGGAACTCGATCGTCTTGAGCTCCGAGAGCCAGGTGTAATTGGTCAGAGCGATAGCCCCGGCATCGAAGTCGAGGAAACGCTCGAGCTGCTTCGACTGGCTCGCGGCGTAGGCCGCGACCACCTCGGGGGTGTTCAGCTGCCGCTCCTCTTCCTTGCCGCTCGGGTCGCCGATCAACCCGGTGCCGCCACCGATCAGCGCGATAGGCCGGTGCCCGGCCAGCTGGAACCGCCTGAGGCCCAGGATCGGGATCAGGTTCCCCACGTGCAGGCTGTCGGCCGTGGGATCGAAGCCCGCGTAGAGCGTGATGGGCCCCGCCGCAAGCCTGGCCTCAAGCCCGTCCCGATCAGTCACCTGATGTATGTATCCCCGGAAATCCAGATCCTCCAGCAGATTCACTCGCTTGGCCTCCATACCTCTGTAGTAGTCGTCTGCCTGCTCTCCGTAGCGTCGCAGACGCGTAGGAGGGTGGTCCATCGTCCGTCGTCTGTGGCCCCCTGCGCTACCTCTCCGCCCCCCGCACCGCCTCCATGAATCGCGCGATCTTCCCGTGGTCCTTGCGACCCGGCTCGGCCTCCACGCCGCTGCCGCAGTCGACGGCGTAGGGCCCAACCGTCCCGATCGCTTCAGCGACATTCTCCGGCGTGAGACCCCCCGACAGTACGATCCGTGCGCGGCGCGCGGCCTCACCGGCAACCGACCAGTCGAAGGTCTCTCCGGTGCCGCCGTAGAGTTCCTTCTTCTCCGTATCCATCAGGAAGGTCTTCACCGGGTAGTCACCCAGCGTCGAGGGATCGAAACCCTCGCCCACCCTCAGGGCCTTGACCACCGGTACCGGGTACCCCTCGCATGCCTCCGGCGGCTCATCGCCGTGCAGCTGGATCGCGCGCAGACTCGCCGTTGCCACGGTATCGGCGATCCGATCCCTCGGCTCGTTCACGAAGACGCCGACGGGCGTCACGAACGGCGGGAGCGCCTCGATGATGGCCGCGGCCGCCTCGGCTCGCACGAAGCGCGGGCTCCTGGCATAGAATATGAAGCCCACGGCATCGGCGCCCTCACCAGCCGCGCATAGGGCGTCATCGGAGTTGGTGATCCCACAGATCTTCACCCTGATGGTCATTCGATCTACCATGCAGCCTAGGAGACCTGGGCTGTCCCAGGCCCCAGGCTGGCTTGCCCCGGTGTCTACCCGACCTGTGGCTTGGGGAACTCGGCCATCGAGGCCTTGAACCGCTCAAGGTCCTCATCGGGCAGCGCGTAGTCCTCGAGCTCCCCGGCGAAGAACTTCTCGTACCCGAGTAGGTCCATCAACCCGTGGCCGGACCAGTTGAGGAGGATCGTCTTCTCCTTGCCTTCCTCCTTGGCCTTCTTCGCCTCTTCCACTGTCGCCGCCAGCGCGTGAGACGTCTCCGGTGCGGAGATGAATCCTTCCGTCTGGGCCCACAACACTGCGGCCTCATAGCTTACCAGCTGATTGTAGGACCGCGGCTCGACCAGGTCGTCGACGATCAGCTGGCTGATCAGCGGTGCAACACCGTGATAGCGCAGGCCGCCCGCGTGGATCGGCGCGGGAACGAACGTGTGACCGAGAGAGTGCATCGGCATCAGCGGCGTCATCCCCACCGTGTCGCCGAAGTCGTACGAGAACTCGGCGCGCGTCATCGTGGGACACGCCGTCGGCTCCGCGGCGATCACCTGGATGTCGTCGCCGTTGATCTTGTCGTACACGAACGGGAAGCTCAGGCCGGCGAAATTGGACCCACCGCCCACGCATCCGATGACCATGTCGGGGGAGTCGCCCGCCTTCTCGAGCTGCTTCTTGGCCCAGCGGATGGGCACGATGTTGGCCCACAGGCTCTCGCTCCGCGTCGCGGCGAACAGGGCCTCCGCCACCTCGGGGCCGGTCATGCGCCCCTCGCCAAGCTTGGCGTAAAGCTCATCGGTATCCTCGCACTCGAAGCGATCGAGCACGACGTCCAGGCCGTCTTCGGGAATCTCGTATCCCTCCTGGCG
>JASLMQ010001026.1 GCA_030746455.1 Candidatus Latescibacterota bacterium | reverse complement strand
TTCGTACCGTCTCGTCCTTGAGGCCGCCCTGAAAGACGGGAAGATCGATGCGAAGGAGAAGCACGTGATCGAGAGCGTTCGCCTGGCAAACGCCATCCCTGAGGAGGCCGCAAGGGAGGCGGACCTGGCCGTGCGCAAGGCGCTGGGTATCGGCCCCCAAACGCCCAATGAGCAGACCTACTCAAAGCTGCTCGAAGCTGCCCTGGAGGATGGGGAGATTGCCGACGGCGAGGCCTCCCTCCTGGAGAGCATGAAGGCCAATCTCGGGATCTCAGAGGGTAGGGCGACTACGCTGCGGAAGGCGCTGGGACCCGCCGTTCCCGGTTCGAACGCTGTGATCGCGGAGGTGTCGCCACCAAGTCCCGATCCGGCCAAGGAATCGTACCGAGGGCTCGTGCGGACGGCGCTCCAGGATCGCGTGATCAACGAAAATGAGCGCGTGATGCTCCAGCAGGTTCTCAAAGCCAGCGGGCTTTCCTCCGAGGCAGGTGGTGAGGTGGAAGCGGAGGTGATGCGTGAACTGGTGGCTCGTCCGGCAAACCCGAATGAAGAGGCCTATGTCGCCACGCTCAAGACGGCCCTCGCCGACGGAGAGATCTCCAGCGGCGAGGCCTCCCTCCTGAGCAACTTAAGAGGGAGCCTGAAGATTCCTGAGGCGCGGGCCCAGGCACTCAAGGAGACGGTTGAGGCGGAGGCGAAGGTCCAGGGCGGGGAGGAATAGGCGGCCAAGTTCTGTTTACCCGAGAGGCCCACGATGGATTCGTGGGCCTTTCTGTTGGGGGCTCGGATCGGCGGAACCCAGGGCCAATCCGTTGACCGTCGCGAAAGGCGGGGTAGGGAACGCGATGCAAGGGAGACCAAGCCGTGGCATCTGAGCCACAGAAGGCCCACTCGGGCACCAACGCAAGCCGGCAATCGAGGACTGGATCGAAATCGACCCGCACGAGTGCGGTCACGAGATCCGGATGGCGAAGAGCCCGGGCACCCTCAAGAAGTGGCTGGAGCTCTAGACCCGAACGGAGGGGTACGGAGAATGGGGCCCAGAAGGCAGAGGAACCCTCAGCATACAGTGCGTCTGCTCCTTGCTCTTTGCTAACCGAGAGAAGAGAGGGCTTGGGTCGCAACGAGGTCCGTCGAGGCATACCGTCGGTATCCCATATCCCACCCCCCCGGTGTTGACGATATTCAGAGGGGTGCCGCGAACAACGCACCTGTGGACGTGAAAGACAGGCGATGGCGGAGAACGGGGCCGCCAAATCGTAGTGCCCCCCGGAAAGCGAGACATTTGTCAGGCGGCTTTGAGTGAAGCCGTAGCCGCCTGGTAAGCCTCGTCCGGAGTGAGGTAGTTCAGCGAGGAGTGTGGCCTCTCGCTGTTGTAGAATGCCACATAGGCGGCGATGGCATCCCGGGCTTCTGTGAACGTGTCGTATTCGTTACCCCAGATTTCCTCTTCCTTGATCGTACGGATGACGGAGTGTTCGACATAGGCATTATCATCTGGAGCGTTGTATCCAGTATACTGGCCTTGGACACCACGGTGACTCAGGAACTTCACAAACGCGTTCGAGCACGGTTGCGCTCCGTTGTCACTGCGCAAGATCAAGTCCTCACAGGACTCCTTGCAGGTCAGTCCTCGAGCTTCCAGACCTTGTCGAACCGCTGCGATCCATTCCGAAGCTCGGCAGCGTCGGTCCAGCGTCCAACCCACGATCTGGCGCGTGAAGCAATCTATCACCGTCACCAGATACACAGGTATAAGATCCGCCAAAGGAAAGCTGGTCATATCGATCTGCCACCCCTCATTGGGACCCTCCGGACGCATCTTCTCCACCCGCTTGGGCCTCATAGGCTTGCGACGGATCTTGGCTTGTGTATATCCCATTTCACGCATTATTCGAAGCACCGTCTTCCGGCTAACTCGGATAGCATGTTGCCGTCGAAGCAGTGCTCGGATCATCCGATGTCCAAAGGTCAGGTACCGCGGCGCTTCGCACAGATTCTTGATCTTGTCCCTCAGCTCCGGGTCTCCAGACACCGGACATCGACGAGGCTGCCTGCCCTTCGGCCCAGACTTCAGGACCCATCGACCCACCGTCGAGATCGGCTCACAGAACGCCAGGGCCAACCGCCGTACGCTCAGGCCCGACTCAGCTCTGGCGGCTTCCACCTCTACTCGCGGCCTCGAGTTTTTTTTAGAATCCGGATTGCCAGCGCCTGGTCACCTGCGAGCTGCTCCAGGTCCGCAACTCGCTTCTCCAGCCGCTCCACCGCCGCGTCCGGCTTGCCAGTAGGACGACCCATCCCACCCCGCAACAGCTCAAACGCCCGATCCTTCAGCTTATATGCATACGTCGAGCTGATACCCCACTTCCGGCACACGTCCGAATGCGACAGCTTCCCAGATACCAGGTCCAGCGATATCTCGAACTTCTGCTCATCCGTGAACTTCGACTCTCTCGACATTGGACACCCCCAGTGAATACTACACTATAGGATGTCTCGCACTTTCAGGGGGCCAATATGGCAGTATTTCGCCGGATATTCGATCGGTCTCAGAGAGGGTCCACGATCCCTTCCTGTGTACGTCGCCTCCCTTTAGGCTCTGGGATGTTCCCGAGAAGCCCGCTATATGGGGCAGAATCCGGTTCGGCCGGCGGCTGCTTCACCCCACCCGGGCTGGCGGTTGCCTGGGTCCTCCCATCGGTGTCCATCCGTGACCATCAGACGGGGTGCTGTAGATGCGCAGAAAGTGGGATGTGACTATGTGATTTTCCCCAACAAGAAGTACAGGGAGTGGGAGCCGAACCGCCTTAGACAACATATCGGCAGGGAGAGCCAGAGGGGGCGGAAGAGGCGGCGGGAAAGATAGCCGGTCAGCACAACTTAATCTGGAGGGAGGCAGATGCGCGGTACAATCCAGCGTAGGCCAAACAAGAAGAAGCACGCTGATGCGGTGCCGGCCCAGTTGTCTCCGGCGAGCATCAGGAACCACCCGGCCTCCCTGGGCCGGTACCTCAAACACGCATCGCAGTGGGGGTACCTCCGCATCAATCCCAGGCCGTTAGTGGAGATGCCGAAGCTGAAGCACCAGGAGCGACGCATTATCTCACCCGATCAGGTGGGACGTTTCCTCGAGAAGGTACCGAAGCAGCCGTATTCCAGTAGGGTGGGCGTTGACTGATCCAGAAATACATAAGAAAGAAAGGGCACAGGGGAATGCCCCCTGTGCCCGATGCGCGTCCGGCCTCAAGCCATCAGCGGATCTTCTTCCACGTGTCCACAAAGACCCCCGGGAAGGTCGCCGTCATGCGGTCCTCGAGGAACACCTGCGAAAAGCCTCTCTCGTGGGATATTTTTATCGTACCCTCCTCGACGGAGATCTTGCCCTTCGCGGTCCTCGCCTTGGTATATCCCGTGATTGGGGCTCTTGATGAGGATCGGTAGCCCTGACGGACCATCAGGTACCGCTTGCGCGTGATGGCCGAGGTGGAGACCTCGTATGTGCTCGCCGCGTAGTCGAAAGTCCGCGGGAGCCGGTCCTTTTCGTCCACCAGTACGTTGAGCGTCACGTGGGCCTTCCGGGAATCGATTGGGACCCAGGTGAAGGCCCCCGTAATCCGGGGAGAGGCCAGCCTGGAGCCGTCGGGAAGCTCGCGAGACTCGAGCACCCAGGTACCTTCGAGCTGAGCCTGGATGTCCGCCAGTCGATCGCTACACCCCCAACTCACCAAGAGCATCAACCCAACCAGGCCTACGGCCAAAGACCTCATCGCGACCTCCTTGAAGAACACCCCGAATTGCCCATACACGCGCGCCCGGGCGCTTCTCGACAAAGCGCCCACAGTATATCCCCAATCCCCATGTCTGTCAAGAAAAAAAGCCCCGGAGGCGGCGCCCGCATCGGGCCCGCCTCTCGGGGCAAGATCCGTGATCAGGACAGCTATTGCACGGCGTCCTTCAACGCCTTCCCAGCCTTGAATCGAATGGTCTTGCTCGCCGGAATCTGAATCGTGGCTCCCGTCTGAGGATTGCGGCCCGTCCGTGCCGCGCGACTACCGACCGAAAATGTCCCAAAGCCCGAAATGGTTACCCGCTCCCCCGTCTTCAGAGCCCCGGTGATCTCTCCCAACGCCGCATTCAGCGCGGCCTCTGCGTCCTTCTTGGAAATGTCTGCCTTCTCCGAAATCGCGTCTACCAGCTCCGCCTTGTTTGGCATGCTATCACCCCCTTTCCCAATAGGCGACTAAATATAGGTCCGATTCGGGACAAATGTCAAGTGGGGCAAGCCGAATCGCGGATACGGGGTGGGACTTCGTGGTGAATCTAAAGGGCTTATGTTCCGTAGCTGTACCCCGCGAATTCGGCCAATACAATGGGTCGACGGCCCCCGTTCGGGCCCTCTGGGGCCGGGTGACCCCGTCTGGCCTGGCCAGGCGCATCCGGGCCCCAGCCCCGAAGGGAATCGGGCGTTTCAGGTCCGTCTGTCCCCTCATGAAGCAGGGGGCCGCAGCCATTCCCCCTTTGCTTTCGCAGCCTGGCCGCACTATCTTCCGCCTGCAGCAGAGCGAGACGGCGTGCCCGGTGAGGAGGATTCAAAACCGTGGTGCCGAGACCTGCCAGAAGGGGAGGAAATCTGTAATGACAAAGGCACTGACTGTTGTGCTATCTCTGGCCTTGGGAGCGACGACGCAGGCGCGGGCGGGCGATTGGGCCGAGGCATTCGAATCGCGGCATAGCGACCCTCACGCCAACCTGTACCAGCGTTCAAAGGGGAGTCCCGGGTGGAGCTACGCCTACCCGGCACGCGCCTACCTGTCGATGTATCGCGCCACGAAGGATACGAAGTGGTTGGACTGCATGGTCGTCCGGATTGATAATCTCCTCGATGAGATGAGAGACGTGCCCGACTGGACGGACGAGCATTGGGAGGGATTCAAGGATGGGTTCAGGGGATGGGGCTCAACGGGGTACACTGAGCAATACGACGAGTTTCTCGTTCACGACGGCCATGTGTGCGTGCCTATCGCACGGTTCGTCAAAACGGTCTACACCAGCCCTGCCCTGCACAAGAAGTACAAGGCAAAGGCCGATCTCTATCTGAGGACCCTTCAGGAACAGATCATCGCGAAATGGCATGCGAACTGGGACGCAAATCGCGGAACGGCACCCCACCTTCGCAAGTGGGGCGGTTGGCGACATCTCCCCTGCAACCAATACCTGGGCTTTGGCACGCTCTTGCTCGTGTTGCACGAGATCGCCCAGCTGCCGCAGTATCTCCCGGCCAGCCCGGACTTTCGGGAGTTCTACCTGCTCGAGGCTACCGAGATGGCCCGGTACTTCAAGAACAGCCTGAGACTTCTCGGGAAAGAGGACGCCTATCTCTGGGACTACATAGAAGACGGTCGTCCGGAGGATACCGGCCACGCCAATCTGGTTATCGAGTTCGCGCTGCGAGCCTATCACCTCGGTATCGTCTTCGAAGAGAGCGATATGAAGCGCTTCGCGAACACATTCGTGGATATCTTGTGGAACAAGGACGAGGCGCAGCCCGAGTTCCGCAGCCACCTGGATCTCGAATACGGGTCGCCGGTCGGCAAGTACCACCTGCTACGCTGGCTCTGGCTCTACGAGTTCGACCCACGGATTGGGCGCCTCATCGACCGGCACTACAGGAACCACCCGGACAAGGCGAGGTTCAATGAGATGCTCGCCAATCTCGCCTGTTGGGAGGCCGGCGTGCTGGAGGATGACCATCCGGGAGGCAAGAATGAACGCGGGAAGACCGGGACGCGGACGATTAGGGCCGCCTACATCGTCTACACCCCGGAGGGTGAGGGCGGAGTTCTGTCAAAGCCCTGCGTCAGCGACTACCTGTCCGCGGTCGAAGGCACCGAGATCGTCTCAACGGGAATGACGTTCTGGGATGTCAAGAGCGAACTGACCAGGGACAGGTATGATGTCTTCTACTTCCCCGGGGGAGGGAAGTCTCGGATACTCGCGAAGGCCCTCGGCAAGGAGGGTCAGGATAGGATACGCGAGTTTGTGAGAAGTGGTGGAGGATACCTGGGCATCTGCAGTGGGGCCTACGCGGCCGTGTGCGGCCCGAAGACCTATAACATTAAGTGTAAAGCCCTAAGTTGACTGGACACTCACGTAGCT
>JASLMQ010001025.1 GCA_030746455.1 Candidatus Latescibacterota bacterium | reverse complement strand
GACGACCCTCCTTCGCTCCCTCCGCCTCCGCTCCTTGCGGAGCTACGGCGGACCTGCGGGGAGCTACGGGGGGCGGGCAGACGACGGCCAGAACCGTCCCCGGGTTTGTGGTCCATCGTCCGTGGTCTGTGGTCTTGCGATAGACCACGCCCAACCGGACGAAAGTGTCCCTATCAGTGGCCTACGCAACGCAATGAACCTGAGCTATTTCACTCTGCGTCGTCTCGCCGACGAGCTTTCCGGCGTCCTGGAAGGCAAGCGGATCCGGGACGCCGTTCTACTGGGGCCCTTCGACCTCTACCTGACCGTCAGCGAGGACCTCCACCTGCTGGCCTCGGCCGATCCGCGCAGCGGCCGAATCTCCCTGTGCAGCCAGCTGCCTGCGGGGCAGTCGGACTCTCCCCCCTGGGCGGACCGCTATATCAAGGGGGCCACCGTGATGGCCGTCGCCCAGGTCCCCTTTGAGCGCATTCTGTGGGTAGACCTCCTCAAGAGGGACCGCCTGGGCGGCCAGACCCACTCCCGGTTCATCATCGAGCTCCTGGGTCGATCCAGGGCGGTGGCTCTTCTCTCAAGGCCAGAGGACCGCATCCTGGGCGTGCTCCGTCGCGTGTCCACGCGATCGAGACCCGGGGTGCGCCAGCTGATCCCCGGAAAGCCCTACACCCCTCCACCCAGCGCACACCCGCACGATCTTGACAGCCTGACCCCAGCCGTCCTCCGCGAGGTCGTCGAAGAACGGACCGACAGCCCGGAGAACCAGCTGGCCCGGGCCCTTCCCGGCCTGGACCCGCTCACAGCCTGCGAGATCCTGCACCGGTCCGGATTGGACACTGACCGGCCCTCTGCCGTTTCAGAATTCTCCCGGCTTCTGGATGAGCTGAAGACCTTCTTCGAATCGCCGCCCTTTTTCCAGAGCGGAGGCGCCGCCCACTACGAGGTCCCCGACGGCGGCGCCACGATCTCGCCGCTGGAGCTCTCTCAGGCCGGTATCCGCATTGCCCGCCGGTTCCCGACCGTCAGCGAAGCGATCGAAGCAGCCGCTGGCGAGGGACGTGACGACTCCGACCTGTCTGACATCGGGAAAGACCTGAGGACCGCGGTGCAGAAGCGCGTGGCATTCATAGAGCGACGAATCGAGAAGATCCGCGCGGACATCGAGGAGGCGGAGAACGCGGACCTCTTCGAGAAGTATGGCACGGTGCTGATGTCGAACCTGAAGCGCATCCCTCCCCGCGCCGAGTCGGTCGTTCTGGATGACCTCTTCGACGCCGATGGTCCGCCGCTCGAGATTCCCCTTCGGGCCGACCGCCTGCCGGTGGAGAACGCCCAGAGCTACCTCAGGCGCAGCCGCAAGGCGCGAAGGGGGGCGCCCATCCTGGCCAACCGACTCGACGCATCGCTTGCCGAGCTCGACCGGGCCAGGGGCTGGCTGTCACGAGTCGGCACAGAGCGAGATCCCGCCAGACTGGGTGAGTTCGAGAAGAAGCTGGAGCGGATGGGCTGGCTGCGCCAGAGGCGACGAGGCGAGGCGGATCGGAAGGCGCGAGCGGACATCCACCCGAGACGCTACCGGACCTCGGGCGGGTGGGAGGTACTGGTGGGTCGGAACAACAAGGAGAACGACCGGCTGACGAAGGGCGCCGCCGGCAGCGACATCTTCTTCCATGCGCAGGGCTACGCGGGCTCGCACGTGATCCTGAAACAATCCGGGAGGCCGGAGAAGCCGCCTCAGAAGGTCCTCCACGAGGCGGCGGCCCTGGCGGCCTACTGGAGCAAGGCCCGGGCGAGCAAGACCGTGCCCGTGAACTACACGGAGGTGCGGTACGTGGGAAAGCCCAGGAATGCACCCCCGGGCCTTGTTACCATCCGGAATGAGAAAACGCTGTTCGTCCAGCCGCGGGAAATCCCCCGCGCCGACGAAGCGACGTAAGTCCCTCTCTCTCGGAATCCCGACTTCACCCGTCGTTCAGGCCTGGATCCATCACCCCACCACCTGTGAGCGTACGTCTGGGCCTGCCCGCGTCCAGGATGTCGCAGTTTTCGTGCTTTTCGTGTCTTTCGTGGTGACGGGGTTCTGACGTTTCAGAACTTCTCGAAGTAGATCAGCCGCAGTTCCCGGTCGGGCTGGGGATTGCGCTGCCCGTTCCTGAAGATGTTCTTCACGTCGAACTCCAGGGCCAGCCGGTCGGAGACCGACCACCTTCCCCCCGCGTTGAGCAGCCCCCGTCCCGAGCCAAGCGCATTGTCCTCATTGTCGTTCAGTGCGAAGTCGTACTCCACCAGCACAGCGAATGATTTCCCGAACTGCTTGTCGAGCCCCACGAATCCGGTCAGATCTCCATCCCCATCCTTGTCCTCGAAGCTCCTGTTGAGCCCACCGTGAAGCCCCGTATCGCCGGCGGCCGACCCGAAGTTCTTGCTCAGGACCGCGTAGATTCCCTTTGACTTGGTCGCGAAACGCTCGAGACCTTCGTCGTATATGCCGTATCC
>JASLMQ010001024.1 GCA_030746455.1 Candidatus Latescibacterota bacterium | reverse complement strand
AGCCCGTCTCGATGATGCGCCCCTCATCCATCACCACGATCAGATCGGAATTGACGATGGTCGACAGCCTGTGGGCGATCACGAAGGAAGTTCGGTCTTTCATCACGTTGTCCAGCGCCTTCTGTATCAGATGCTCCGATCGCGAATCCAGCGAAGAGGTCGCCTCGTCCAGGATCAGGATACCCGGATTGGTCAGAATGGCGCGCGCGATGGACAGGCGCTGCTTCTCGCCCACGGACATGTGGACGCCCCCTTCTCCGATCACGGTGTCGTACGCGTCCGGCTTGGACAGAATAAACTCGTGCACCTCGGCGGCCCGGGTGGCTTCGATCACCTGGAGCCCCGACGCCGCCGGATCCCCGTAGCACAGATTCTCCTTCACCGAGGCCCGGAAGAGAATGGACTCCTGGAGCACCGCGCCGATCTGCCGCCTGAGCGAGCGCAGGGCCACCTTCGAGATGTCGACGCCGTCGATCTCGATGCTCCCGCTCTGCGGATCGTAGAACCGCATCAGCAGACTGGTCAGGGTCGTCTTGCCGCAGCCGGTGTGCCCCACCAGGGCCACCGTGCTTCCCGCGGGGACTTCCAGGTCGATTCCCTTGATGACCGGCTCGCCCGGGACGTAGGAGAACTGGACATCCCGGAACCGGACGTGACCTTGCACCCTCGGCAGCACCGTCGCGCCCGGCGCTTCCACGATGTCGGGCTCGGCATCCATCACCTCGAAGATGCGCTCCACCGACACCGAGGTCTGCTCCAGCAGGTTCGAGACCTCCGTGAAGCGCAGGGCCGGCGACAGGACCCGGAAGACGAAGGCGCTGAACGCGGCCACATCGCCGTAGGTCATCTGACCGTCGATCACGAAGTAGCACCCGAGGCAGTAGATCACAGTATACCCGAGACCGTTGATCAACCCGGAGGTGCCCGAGAAGGTCGCACTCAAGGCCGTCCGGTCCAGGGCCGTGTCCAGCACATCCCGGGTGCCCTCCGCGAACGCCTCGGACTCGCGCAGCTCGTTGGTGAAGGCCCGGACCAGCCGGGTCCCCCTCAGTCGCTCCTGCAGTGAGTTGGCGACCCGGTCCATCTTCCTCCAGATCATCACGTTCTTCCAGCGGATCCGCTTAACGAAGTAGTAGTAGTTGATGAAGTAGAACGGTAGCAACGCCAGGGTGACCAGGGAGAGCTTCCAGGAGAAGTAGAAGATCATCACCATGCCGAAGCCGAACGAGATGATGTCGTTCACCACCGAGATGGTCCGCCACGTCACCATGCCCTGGACACGGGAGACGTCGCCCATGATCCGGGCCATGATCCTGCCGGTTCCCATGTCTTCGTAGAACCGGAGAGACAGGCGCTGGATGTGCCGGAAGAGGGCCAGCCGAACGTCGAACACCAGCCGCTGACCCACCAGGAAGATGATGAGATGGTTCGCGTAGGAACCCGCTGCCGCGAGGAGGTTCGTGGCGAGCAGCGTGGCGAGAACCGCCGGGGCCATGTTCCATCGGCCGAGTGCCACCACGTCATCGATGATGAACCGCATGATGATGGGCGGAACCATGCCCAGCACCGTCATCACGCCCGTGAGGCCTATGGCGAACAGAAGGCGGCGCTTGAAGGGACGGATGAAGTGGGAAAGCTTGCGGAGGATGTCCATTGCGAAAACGAGAAAGGCGCCCTCTCCTCGAAAGGATAGGGCGCCCCTGTCTCGCGGCAGTGGCGGGAAACCGAACCTCTCAAGGAGAACTGACTCGATACTTGCGCGTGCCCCCGGAGGGGGCCATCGCGGGTATCGCGTGTGCCGGATTGCGGCCGTCGTCTACGTCGAAGACAGCGCGATGAGCACTCCTTGAGAGTATACGGTCGGAAGGTCGCTGGGCACTTGGATGCCCCAACCCGTGCTTCGGCCAAATCTTAGGCAAACACCGGTTCGAAGTCAAGTCCGAACTGGCCAAAAGACCGCGTTTCATGGCTTGTTTTTGTGCCTTGCTTTGCGTATTCTGACAGGCCGCCGTCGAGACGGCGCCAGGCGGATCGTGACACCTGCTGGAGGATGGGATGGAGGACCAGGGACCGAACATCGAAGCCCTCGACCGGATCCGGATCGTGCTGGTTGAGCCCAAGGAGCCGGGTAACGTCGGGTCAGTGGCACGGGCTATGAAGAACATGGGGTTGTCCAGGCTCTACCTGGTTCGACCCCCGGACCACCGGTCCGGCGATGCGAGGAAGATGGCGCATGGTTCGGGCGACATCCTCTACGGGGCCACTGTGTCCGATTCGCTGGAAGAGGCCCTTGCCGGAACGGTCCTCGCTGTGGGTACGACCCACCGTCAGCGGCAGAACCTGGATCTGATGGTGGGTCCCCGGGAGGCGACCCGACGCCTCCTGGGGCTGCCCGACGGTACCGAGGGTGCGCTGGTCATCGGCCGAGAGGAAAACGGTCTGACCAATGCCGAGCTCGAGCTGTGCCAGCTGATCTCCCGTATCCCCACGGCCTGCCGCTACCCCTCTCTCAACCTCTCCCAGGCGGCCCTCATCTTCGCGCACGAGCTGCATCAGGCCGCTACCCGGCCTCGCGAGACCCCGGATCTCGATCTTGCGCCCCACGAGCAGCTCGAGGCGATGTACCGACACATCTCCGATGCCCTCGACAAGTTGGGCTTCGTCTCGCGCCACCGTCCCTCCACCTTCATGCGGTCGCTTCGTCGGCTGTTCAGCCGGGCCCAGTTCGAGCGACGCGACGTGGCCACCATCCACAGGATCTTCCGCCAGGTGGACAAGTACGTCTCGCGCAACGAGGCAGAGGGGTGAAGCCCGTCCTCCCCACACCCTTCGAAGGCCATCGGGCAAACCCATTGACATTCAATCTTGAACGCTTATTTTACTCGAAAGTCGATCCAGCTTGAGGCATCCTCTACCCGTCCGGTCATAGAGAGGTCGCGACAATGGCGCCAGTACGGATTCCCACCGCCGAGAACAAGGAGCTCGCGCTCAGCCGTCTGCAGCGGCACGCGAAGAAGAACCATCTGGGCAAGCGCGGCTTGCAGGAGATCCGAACCCACTTCAAGGGGAACCACCTGTTCCTCGAGGCCGTAACCGAGGTCAAGTCCGGTCTCACCGGGAGGATCTTCAAGATGGGGAACGTGCGGGGTGTGGCCAAGCTCGCCCGGCTCGAGTTCCTGGGTCCCAACAAGTGGAAGCTGCTGATCTACAAGAGCGAGATCCAGAAGTACGGACCGCACAAGAGCTGCTCGGAAGGAACCGTGGAGGAGTGCCTCGACGCGGTGGCCCAGGCCTTCTTCAGCTAGAGGGAGGGCGCGTCGCACGGAGCTGGAGGCGAACGAATCGGCGCCGGACCACACAGTGGGCCGGCGCTTCTGCGTGCGGGCCGCGCAGTCCCTCGTTCACACTGGGATGCCCGGCCGCCTGGGCGTAGAAACGCCGTTGGCCCGGATCCTGTGGCGGCAGGAGGCCGGGCCAACGACTGGGAGGATGGTATGAAAGCACGAAAGGGTCATTGGTAGTCCTCTCGTGTTCGACTCGAAATGGAAGCAAACGCCGCGCCAAATCGACGCTCTCTACACCGGCTCCCATAAGGTCTTGTTTTTCTGGACGCTCTCCAGGCCGTACCGGACTGCACACAGAGCGGGCCTCTCCCAAAGGGGTGAGATCTGCCACACGAAATGATGTGTTTTCCCACAGGGCACCCATACCGGGAACGGACACGCGATCGGCCCTCCCCTAGCCTGTTTGCC
Source organism: Candidatus Latescibacterota bacterium (assembly GCA_030746455.1). The sequence continues at coordinate 334 of JASLMQ010001024.1, read as the reverse complement.
CAGGGCTTGGGTATATTGTGGATGGTGGCCAGGAACCGCCTGGCGACCCCGCTCGCTCAGGGCCGCATGCCCCTGATTCGATCAACACGGATCCCTGGAACCCATGTCTGAGAACAGCGGCAGGTCCGCACTGCACCGCGTCGTCACCGCGCACCCCAGGATCTACGGGAGAAACCGCTACGTCTACCCCGTCGTTTCCCGCCGGTCCAGGGGGCTGTCCATCGGCGTGAACCTCAACCCCGACAAGATCTGCAACTTCGACTGCGTCTACTGCCAGGTCGACCGGACCACTCCCCCGCTCCACAGACGGGTCGACCTCGACCGGCTGAAGGTG
>JASLMQ010001023.1 GCA_030746455.1 Candidatus Latescibacterota bacterium | reverse complement strand
GATGGTGGTGCCCATCTGCGATACCCACTTCCGGTTGAACCGGATCTGCACCTCCGGATTGCCGCCCTCGGAGGTCGTCTTCACGTCCGTCAGCCCTGGAATCCGCGCCATCCGCGCCATCACCTCGTCAGATAGATCCCGCAGCGTCCTCAGGTTGTATCCCGAGACCTCGACCTCTACCGGCGTCTTCGAGGTGAAGAGCGAGGGCCGCGCGAACTTGTACTCCACCGCGGGCACGGACCTGAGGTCGGCGCGAAGCCGCTCCATCACGGCTTCCTCGCGCTCGCGGATGACGCCTTCGCGCAGCGCCACCTGGATCTGAGCGACGTTCTCGCGTTCCTGTCCTCCCGATCCGCCCGAGGTGCTGCTGGTGCCGATCGTGCTGTACGCCAACACCACGTCGGGATCCGACCGAATAATAGACTCCATGGCCCGAACGGTCCGCTCCGTGTCGGCCAGAGGGGTTCCCAAAGGCATCTCCACGGCAATGGAGAACTCCCCCTGGCTCATCTCGGGAATCAACTCGCTCCCGAGCAGCCGGCCCAGCAGGAGCGAGCCGCTCAGAACCGCGATAGCGCCGAGGATCACGAGGGCGCGGTGCTGCAGTGCCCATCGGATGATCGAGGGATAGACGGCGTAGACCCGCCCCGTCATCTTGTCGAAGGCCCAGAAGAGGGGGCGAAACAGCCGCAGCGTCCCCCCTGCCAGGGTCTGCACCACTCCGAGCAAGCGGCTCACCAGACGGGCCGTGTCCTCGGTGGATCCCCGACCCGTGGTCCGCTTCCGCCGTTCGACCTGGGCGACCTCCTCCATCCATTCGAATTCCAGAGACGCAAGCATCGGGATCAGCGTCAGCGCCACGAACAGCGACGCCACCAGGGAGTATGTGACTGTCAGGGCCTGGTCCCGGAACAGCTGACCGGCGATGCCTTCCACGAACACGATCGGCACGAAGACGCAGATCGTCGTCATCGTGGACGCGATTACGGCTTTCCCCACCTCGCTCGCGCCGGTGTTCGTCGCCTCCAGCGCCGACTTCCCTTCGTCGCGATACCGCTGCACGCTCTCCAACACGACGATGGAGTTGTCCACCAGCATGCCGACGCCCAGGGCGAGCCCCCCGAGGGACATGATGTTCAGGCTCACGTCCGAGACATACATGAGGAAGAAGGTCGCCACCACGGAAATGGGAATCGACAGACTGATGATGGCCGTGCTCTTGGGCGTGTTCAAGAAGAGGTAGAGCACGATTACGGCCAGGATTCCCCCGATGATGGCCGTGTTCAGCACCTCCGATACCGACTCCTGGATAAAGGTGGACTGGTCGAAGACCACCTCCATGCGCGCCGTCCCGAGAAGCTCTCCTGCCTCCTTCTCGAATGCCTCGAGGGCCTCCCGCACCCTCCGGGCGACGGTGACCGTGTTGGCGTCGCCCTCCTTGAAGACCGCCAGCTCCACGCTTTCCTGCCCGTTGATCCGGGCGATCACGTTTCGCTCCTTGTGCCCCTTCGTAACCGTCCCAACGTCCGCCAGCGTGATGATGGCCCCCCGGCGCTGCGCGACGACGATGTCCTGGATCTCGTCCACCGTTCGGAACTCGTTCAGCGTACGAACCAGGTACTCGGTCTCGCCGTCCTTGAGCTGGCCCCCCGTCAGGTTGACGTTCTCCTGGGACAGACGGCTGACGATCTGCGAGAGCGGGATCCGCAACGACGCCAGCTTAGGCTCCGCAATCTCGACGTGGATCTCCTCCTCCAGCCCTCCGCTCACCTGGACCGCCGCCACACCCTCCAGGCTCTCCAGCTCGGGCTTGATCTGGTCCTCGGCCAGCAGTCGGAGCGCGATGAGGCTTTCGTGTCCGTACAGGCCGATCCGGAGGATGGGGTCCAGAGAGGGGTCATATCGCAGGAGGACGGGCTTGTCCGCGTCCTGAGGAAGGCGCAGCAGGTCCAGCTTCTCCCGGATGTCGAGCGAGGCGAAGTCCATGTCCGTGCCCCAGGCGAACTCCACCATTACCTCGGACACGCCGGGACGCGACACGGAGCTGACGCGGATCACGTTGGTGACCACGCCCACGGCACCCTCGACCGGCTCCGTGATCAACCGTTCGATCTCGGAGGGTGCGGTGCCCTCGTAATCGGTGCGAACCGTCAGGGTGGGATAGGTGATATCGGGCAGGAGGTTGATGGCCAACCGCTGGAACGCCACCATGCCGAAGATCACCGCCGCCGCGACGAACATCGTGACCGTGACGCGACGGCGTGTGGAAAACTCGATCAGCTTCATATCTGCCCCGTGCTCGACCCGGTACCGGGTCCACGTGGATAGGATTCTTACCGAGGCCGGCCCCGACGGGCCGGCAAGACGCCCTTCTCTCTCATTTCCGTCAGGAAGGCCCGCCACTTCTCGCCATCGGTTGCAAGCTTCGGATCGGCTTTCACCCGCTTGTCGAATTCCGCCTTGACCGCGGGGAACCGTCCGAAGATCCGTTCCTGCATCTGCTTGATCTGGTCGGGGCTCATCTGCTCCTCGGAGGCGCCTCCCGCCCCGCCTGGAGATCCCCTTGACGGGGAGCCGGCTCTCATCTGCGCCGCCTGACCTCCCGACGCCTGCGCTGACGCGGGTACACCTTCGCCCACCAGACGCACGCTGGTGCCCGGCCGAAGCCCCTCCTGGCCGACGGTGATCACCCTCTCGCCCTCGGAGAGTCCCTCCACCACCTCGAGCCGCTCGTTGTCCGTGAAACCGGTCTTCAGCTTCCTGCGCGCGGCCTTGCCCATACCGGATTCCTCGTCCTTCTCGTAGACGAAGATCTGGTTGCCCTCACCCTCCAGGACCAAGGCCTTCTTGGGCACGACCAGGGCCTTTGCGTGGGTCTCCGTGATGATGTAGACCGATGCGAACATCCCCGGCCGCAGGATTCCCGCCTGCTTTCCGGGAATCTCGATGGTCACCTTGATGGTACCGCTCTCGGGGTTCACAACCGGGCTGATCATCTTCACCCGCCCGGCGAAGGTCCTGCCCGGCGCGGACTCGACCGTGATGCGGGCCCCCTGACCCACCTTGATCTTGCCGATGTTCTTTTCGGGGATCCGGATGCGGGCCAGCAAGGGATCGAAATCGGCCACCGAGAAGACCACCTGGTTGTTGGTGACCATGTTCCCCACCTCGACGCTGCGGATGGTCACCGTGCCGGTCACGGGAGACGAAATGGTCGTGTAGCTCAGGTTCAGCTGGGCCTGTTCGAGCTGCGCCTTTGAGCGGTCGAGCTGGGCCTTGACCTCTTCGTAGCGTTCCTGGCTTCCCAGCTTCCGCTGGTAGATGCGCTCATAGCGCTGGAAGTTCCGCAGGGCGTCCTGAAAGGCCACCTCCATCTGACTCGCCTGGAGCCGGGCCGCCTCGGCATCCAGCTTCATCAGCACGGCCCCCCTGACAACGCGGTCACCCTCCTCCCTGAGGATCTCCACCACCTGGCCGGACGTCCGCGACCGCACGTCCACCCATCTCTCGGCTTCCAGGGTCGTGTTGGCCAGGATGTAGTCCGAGATGTCTTCCCGCACCACCCGCTCCACCTTCACGGGCACCGCGGCGGCAGGCCTGCCCCCGCGCCCGCCCCGCCGACCGCGCGCGCCTCTGCCCCCGGCCTCCTCGCCGTCTCCGCCGCAGAATGAGAAGACCAGAAGCCCGATCAGGCCGAGACCAATCCATCTATGATGACGCAACCTCATCTATTGCCCTCCGCACATCGCCTGCAGGATAGCCAAACAGAAAGTAAACAATCACTTACATCGCAGACAACAACGACGGACCCCTCCAATGGGTCGGACTCCACGAGCCGCGGAATCGACCAGCCGAGTCCCGGGCACCCGTTCCGTGCTACACGATGCGTTCGTCGATCCGCCGTCGGGTCCGCTCCCAGAAGCCCGGCCGAACAGGAGGCGACACCCACCTCTGCAGGATCCGCTTCACCCGGCCGTGCCCATCCAGGACCTCG
>JASLMQ010001022.1 GCA_030746455.1 Candidatus Latescibacterota bacterium | reverse complement strand
GAAGCTCCGGCGTTTCACCGGATCGGGATCGTAGCCCCGCGTGGCGACGGGGGAACCATCATTCCGAAGGACACAAGGAGTCTGGCATGCACATCGGCATCATGGGGGTTCACTACGGACACATCGGCGGGATGTTCAGGTCGGCGGCCAACGCGCCCGACGGGGAGATCGTCGGCATCGTCGAGGCCGACGACGAGCTCTACGCCAGGTACACGCAGGACCGCGAGATTCCCCGGTTCAAGTCCCTGGAGGAAATGCTGGACAAGGTGTCGCCCGAGCTCGTGATGGAGGGACTCAGGCACGACGAGAAGGCACAGGCCGTGGAGACCTGCGCCGAAGCGGGAGCCCACGTCCTGCTCGACAAGCCGCTCTGCAGCAACCTGGAGCACTGGAGTCGGATCAGCGCGGCCGTTGAGAGCCACGGCATCCAGCTGTCGATGTTCTTCACCTCACGCAGCCATCCGCCCTTTATAGCCCTCAGGGAGGCCATTCTGGCCGGCGAGCTGGGCGAGATCGTCAGCCTGATCTCCACGCATCCCCACAAGCTCGGCGCCACCCCTCCCCCGCTCTACTTCGAGCCCGATGCCTACGCGGGCACGTTCCATGACGTGGCCTGCCACGGCCTGGATCAGGTTCGCTGGCTCACGGGGGCCGAATGCGAGGGCGTCCACGCACTGGGGATCCTCAAGAAGCACTTCGATCCGCCCGGCCTCACGCACGACCACGTACAGGCTTCGTTCAAGCTCAGCAATGGCGCCATGGCCCTGCTCACCGCAGACTGGCTCACCCCGACTGACTCCCCCTCCTTCGGAGACACGCGCTTCATCCTGATGGGCACCAGGGGTTCTGCCCATCTCCGCGCCTACGCAGAGGACCGTTTGCTCATCGTGGCCGACGGGAAGGGCGCATACGAGCCCGAGCTCCCGGCCGAGCGGAACAGCGCCTTCGTCCAGAACATGATCGAGGCCCTCTCGCGGGGCGAAGAGAACTTCATCTCGACCTCCGATGTCCTGGCCGTTTCCAGGGCCTGCATCGCGGCGGAGGAGTCTGTCAAGGGCGGCGGCGAGTTCATCCCCATCGACTGAAGAGCGATCCGGTTCACTGGCACTGGTACGCAATAGCCCCCGGAGTCCGCGACCCCGGGGGCTCTCCTGTGGCCTCTGGGCCCCCTCCCGACTGCGCGACGGTGCTTCTCTTCGCGTCGTTCGCGTCTTTCGTAGTTGCGGTTCTCCCCTACCCCACCCGCTCCTCGTCCTCCCCCTCGATTTCGAACTCCCAGCCCGTCAGGAAGGCCCCGTCCGGCCCGGGCACGGCCCACGCGAGGCGTGCCGTAATCCGAAGCCCGAAATCCGCCCGGTTCTCCTCCGGGTCGAACTCCTCCTCCACCATCTCGAAGTCCCGGGTCCGAATCTGCATCCCGCCCACGCCGATGTCCACGACCTCAAGCTCCTGGTAGTCCCCCTTCCCAACCCGTCCTGTGACCGGAAGCCTGAGCATCAACCGGTGGGCCTGGCGCCGCTCGTCCCCTGTGGATCCACTCGTTTCCATACTGCTGTATCTCCTTTGCAGGGAACCTGCTTCCCTCGTGGCTCGTGACTCGTGGTTCGCGAGTTCTGGTCCGGGCGCCGTGCCCTTCCCATCCCTCTTCGCTGTCGGGTTTCTCTATCGCCTGCCTTGACCTTCGTGCTCTTCGCGTGCTTCGCGGTGCAATCTCTCTGCTCTTCTCGCATCTTCCGCACTTGCGGCCTTCAACTCAGGGCCTCCTCAGCCACGTCAGCTCCTCCGCTACCTGAGCACCTCCGCTGTTTCCCTCCCTCTATCCTTTCGTGTCTTCCGTGCGTTTCGTGGTGCGCTCTTCAGGTCTTTCGCCGTGCGCGTCTACCCCTCGATGACCTCGCGGGATCGCGTGACCGCCTCCAGCCGCTCGGGCACCGGCTCGAACCCCACCCCCGGCGTATCGTCCAGAACGACGCAGCAGTTCTCGTCCTGTTCGATCCAGCGATCGGCGATGTCTTCTGTGTAGAACCGGCTGGAGGGAAACACGTCCGCGGGGTAGTTGAACCCGGGAAGCGTGCCCAGCGCCGCGCAGATGCCGGCACCCACGCCGCTCTCCAGCATACCCCCGACCCAGGCGTCCATCCCCGCATTCCGGGCCATGTCGTGGATCTGAACAGCGTTGTGAAGCCCGCCAACGCGTCCCGGCTTGACGTTGACGATCCTGCAGGCCCCGATCTGGATCGCCAGGCGCATGTCCCTGGGGTCCTTGACGGACTCGTCCAGGCAGACCGGCGTGTCGATCTGCTTTTGTAGCTCCGCGTGCTCGATCAGGTCGACGTGGAACAACGGCTGCTCGATCATGGCCAGGTTGAAGCGGTCGAAGGCCCGAAGCGTCTCGACGTCCGACCTCAGGTCGTAGCCCGAGTTGCAGTCCACATGGAAAACGGGATCGGGGAATGCCGAACGCACGGCTTCGAGGACCTCTATGTCCCACCCGTGGGAGACCTTGAGCTTGATCCGGGGGTACCCGCTGTCCACCGCCCCCTGGATCAGGCCCAGAAGCTCGTCGATCGTGTCCTGGATCCCGAAATCGGCGCCGCAGAGCAAGGTGGGTGTCTCCCCTCCCAGCACCCGCCAGAGCGGCTGACCCAGCAGTTTGCTGTGCAGGGCCCACCAGGCCGTCTCTACCGAGGCCTTGGAGAAGGGATTCCCCTTGAACACGGCCAACCGGTCCAGCAGATCTTCCGCCGTATCGATCTGCTCCCCCACCAGGCCGGGCAGGTAGAACTCCCTGGCCAGCCAGTAGACCGACTGTGCGCACTCGGGGGAGTAAGTCGGTGCATAAAATGGCGTAGCCTCTCCCCAGGCCTCCTGGCCGTCACCAGCCAGCCACACGATCACCGAATGGATCGTCGCATCCTCTCCGTATGCCGTTCGCCACGGGCTGATCAGCGGCAGCTCGACGTAGCGGATCTCCGCAGACTCGATCTTCACTTTGGGCTCCTCCCTCGGGTCGTTACCTCTGCACGCGCCGCAATATACCCTGCCCCATCTCGGACTGTCAACCCATTTCCCCCGCCCGGATTCCCCCCGACGCGGCGTGCCCGTCGATGGCAGACCGGCGGGGACCGGGTATGTTCGGGCCTTCTGGGTTGACTTCGGGTCAGTAAGAGATTATATTCAGAAGTTCCATACGTTGAGCGCTTTTATACGTTTGAATTTCTTAGACTTGCCTCCGATTTCAAGGGTCCGGAAGTATGACGATTGGGCACACGCGGAACTTCTCCATTATCGCGCATATCGACCACGGAAAATCCACCCTGGCCGACCGATTCCTGGAGAAGACCCTCACCCTGTCCCAGAACGAGATGATGGAACAGGTCCTCGACGATATGGACCTGGAGCGCGAGCGGGGAATCACCATCAAGTCGCACGCTGTGCGAATGGAGTACCGCGCTCCCGACGGAGACGCCTACACGCTCAACCTGATCGATACCCCCGGACACGTCGATTTCTCCTACGAGGTCTCCAGGAGCCTCGCCGCGTGCGAAGGCGCCCTCCTTCTCGTGGACGCCGCCCAGGGCGTTGAGGCCCAGACGGTTAGCAACGTCCTGCTGGCGTTGGAGCACGACCTCACCATCATCCCAGTAGTTAACAAGATCGACCTGCCCAACGCCGAGATCTCCCGCGTGCTACACCAGCTCCAGGACCTGCTGGGGGTGGACGAATCCGAGATCCTGAGGATAAGCGCCAAGAGGGGGACCGGCGTGGAGGAGGTGCTCCAGGCCATCATCGAGCGGGTCCCGCCCCCGGACGGAGACCCCGATGCCCCGCTTCAGGCCCTCGTGTTCGACTCCATATACGATCAATACCGGGGTGTGGTAACCTACCTGCGCGTCTTCCAGGGCACTCTGAACGAGGGAACGAGCGTCCGCATGTTCTCCACCGGTGCGGACTACGAGGCCGACGAGGTGGGAGTTCTGAGACTCGGTCGAGTCAAGCGGGGGCGCCTGGGTCCCGGAGACGTCGGCTACCTCATCGCGGGAATCAAGGACCTCGACGAGGCCCACGTCGGCGACACGGTGACCGGCGGCGACCGGCCTGCGCTTTCCCCCCTACCGGGCTACAAGGAGGTCAAGCCGATGGTCTTCGCCGGGCTCTACCCGGTGAATGCCGACGATTACACCGAGCTCCGTGCCGCCCTCGAGAGGCTTCGCCTGAACGACGCCTCCCTGCGTTATGAACCCGAGACCTCCACGGCCTTGGGATTCGGATTCCGATGCGGGTTCCTGGGTCTCCTGCACATGGAAATCGTACAGGAGCGGCTGTCCAGGGAGTTCGGCATGGACATCATCACCACCGTGCCAAATGTGGAGTACGAGGTCCTGCTCACCGACGGGGAGATCGCCGCGGTTCACAATCCGGCCGGTATGCCCCCGCCGGGGCGTATCGACGAGATCGCCGAACCCATACTCGATGCCCAGATCCTGGTCCCCAAGGAATATGTCGGCAACATCATGAAGCTGGCCCAGGACCGTCGAGGAGCCTACGTCACCACCGACTACGTGGATCCCACCCGGGCCCTTCTCCGCTACGAGCTCCCCCTTTCGGAGATCGTGCTCGACTTCTACGACCGTCTGAAGTCCGTCAGCCGGGGCTACGCCTCGTTCGACTACGAATACAAGGTGCACAGGCCTTCCGACCTGGTGAAGCTGGACATCTTGATCAACGGCGATCCCGTCGATGCCCTGTCGGCCATCGTCCACCGTGACAAGGCCTACCAGTGGGGCAGGGCGCTCTGTCTCAAGCTCAAGGAGCTGATCCCCCGCCAGATGTTCGAGGTCGTCATCCAGGCCTCAATCGGGAGCAGAGCGATCGCCAGGGAGTCGGTCCGCCCGTTCCGCAAGAACGTCACCGCAAAGTGCTACGGTGGAGATGTCACCCGCAAACGGAAGCTCCTCGAGCGTCAGAAGGAAGGCAAGCAGCGGATGAAGCAGGTGGGAAATGTGGAGATCCCGCAGGAGGCCTTCCTCGCCGTGCTGAATATGGAAGCGTAGGACGGCTCGGCGCCCGCCCCGAGAGAACCCCATGGCAAAGAAGGCAACCCGCACGAAGGCTCGCAGCACCCCCTCGCGTCGGTCCAGGGGTAAGACGGGGTCCGCGCGACGGAAGGGGAAGAAATCCGTGGCAAGGGAATACTTCGAAGCCATCCTGCTGGCCGTCGCGCTCGCCCTGGTTCTGCGGACCTTCGTGATCCAGGCCTTCCGTATCCCCTCGGCGTCGATGGAGGATACGCTCCTGGTGGGTGATTTCCTCCTGGCCAACAAGTTCCTGTATGGCGCGAAGGTCCCGTTCACCGACTGGCGTCTTCCCGCCATCCGAGAGCCCCGGCCCGGCGACATCATCATCTTCCAGTACCCCCGCGAGCCCGGCCGCGACTTCGTCAAGCGGTGCGTGGCCGGCCCCGGACAGAGGGTGGAAGTGCGGAACAAGGTGCTCTTCGTCGATGGGGAGCGGGCCGTGGATCCGCCCCGCTCGAAGTACACCGACGTGAGGGTCTTCAAGCGAGGATCCAACCACGGCAACCGCGACAACTTCGGCCCCGCATCCGTTCCGCCCGGCCACTACTTCATGATGGGGGACAACCGGGACAACAGCGAAGACAGCCGGTCGTGGGGCTTCCTGCCTTACGGCCTGATCAAGGGTAAGGCATTCATTCTCTATGGGTCCTGGGCGCCCGATCCGGAGGCCCCGGCCTACACGGGCGTGCTGTCGGTCCCCGGGATGGTTCTCTATAACCTGATCCATTTCCCAAGGCGGGTCCGCTGGGGCCGAATCGGGTCCCTCGTTCGCTAGCGATGCGGTCTGGCCTCTACATACACGTACCCTTCTGCGCCTCTCGATGCCCGTACTGCGACTTCGCATTCGTGGTGAGGAAGTCTCACCTGGCCCAGCGATACGCCCGGGCCGTGGCCCGCGAGCTCACGACCCGGATGCCGGAGGCCGGTCCCTCGGCCGTGATCGAAACGGTCTACTTCGGCGGCGGAACTCCCTCGTCTGTTTCCGCCAGGGCATTGGGTCAAATCCTCGAGCAAGCACGGCAGGTGGCAGACCTTCCGCTGGAGGCGGAGATCACAGCCGAGGCCAACCCGACCGACCGGGACCAATTCGGCGCCATCAACGCCGTGGGCATCAACCGACTCAGCCTGGGCTTCCAGTCGCTCGACGACCGGGATCTCAAGTCACTCGGACGGCTTCACGACTCGGCAGCGGCGGTGTCGTCGTTCCAGGCCGCCAGGGAGGCCGGATTCGGGAACATCGGGGTCGACCTCATCTTCGGGGCACCCGGCCAGTCGGTGACTTCATGGGAGGCCACGCTGGACAGAACCATCGCGCTGGAGCCCGAGCACATCTCCATCTACGGACTCACGGTGGAGCCCGGAACGGCCTTTCATCGCCGGGCGGCGAAGGGGCAGTTGGAGCTTCCCGGTGAGGGGGAGCAGGCCGACATGTACGAGGGCGCCCTCGACAGGTTGGTGGCCTCAGGCCACGCCCAGTACGAGGTATCCAACTTCGCTCGCCCGGGATATGAGTCCCGGCACAACATCGGCTATTGGGAAGGTCGGCCCTACCTGGGCCTGGGTCTGTCGGCCCATTCGTTTGTCGATGGACGCCGATCCTGGAACAAACGCGACCTGACATCGTATATAGATTCAGTGGAGTCTTCTGGAACCGCGGTTGAGGACACCGAGGTTCTCTCAGCCACGACCCGGCTCCACGAGCGGATCATGCTGGGTCTCCGGCGCTCGGATGGCGTGCCGGAGGACCTGCTCGCCGGCGGGGGGTCGGCATCTCCGCTCCAGCGCCTGGTCGACGGACACCTTCTGAAGCGATCGGGGGGGCGGGTCCGCCTCACCCGACGCGGCCTGCTCCTGGCCGACCTGGTCTGCGCCGAGTTCATGGGAATGGGAGAGGCCTGATGGAGTTCCGACTGAAGGTTCCCGGATCCACCTCCAACCTGGGGCCCGGCTTCGATACCCTTGGCCTTGCGCTGGCTCTGCACAACAGCCTGAGCATTCACACGACCTCTGAGCCGGGGCTGGCGCTCTCGATCACGGGCATCGGAGAGGAATCCCTTCCCCGTGACGAGAGCAATCTGTTCTACCGATCTGCCGCGGCCGCGGCGGATCGGGCTGGCAAGCCTTTGCCCGGCCTGGTCGTGGGAATGGAGAACCGCATACCCCTGGCTCGGGGTCTCGGCAGCAGCTCCACGGCGATCGTGGCCGGCATCGTGGCTGCGCACACGCTGTGCGGCGAGTCCTTCTCCCGGTCGGAGATGCTGGACCTGGCCGCCGAGCTCGAGGGACACCCGGACAACGTCTCCGCATGCCTGTATGGCGGGCTGACGATCTGTTCGTTGGCCGACGGGCACGTCACGTGCATTCGCTCTCTTCCTCCCGAGGGGCTCCGCGTGGTTGTGGCCGTTCCGCGGTTCGAGGTCGAGACAGAAGCGGCGCGCAAGGCCCTCCCCGCTCAGGTCTCGCACCTCGACGCAACCTACAACGTCAACCACGCGTGCCTGGTGACCGCGGCGCTGCTCAGCGGCGACCTCGAGGCCCTGAAGGTCGGCATGAGCGACAGGCTTCACCAGCCCTACAGGGCGCCCATGGTGCAGGGATTCGATCAGGTGCTTGCCGCGGCCCTGTCGTCTGGCGCCCTTGGCGCGTGCCTCAGCGGCGCCGGGCCGACAATGCTGGCCTTTGCCGAGGGCGACACAGATCAGGTGGAAGCCGCCATGGTCCAGGCCTGGGAGGACGCGGGTATCCAGTCGGATGCGCAGTCTCTGGAGATCGACGCTCAGGGAGTGACAGTCGAATGATGACGAAACTGTGGAATCCCCGCCACGTCGCCTCCCGACGCGGCGTCCGATCACTGATCACGCGCGCTCTGATCTTCCTGCTCGTCTTCGGTTTCGCCTTCGAGCCCGTGGTCCTTCACGCACAGACCGGCCGAAGGGGGTCGGGCTCTGGCAAGAAGGACGAGGCGGGACAGCGCCGATCGGCGAGAGACGTCTACTCCGGCGCATCGCTCGGGGCCGAGGGGGTTCTCAGCGGGGAGACCGATCTGTCGCTCGACGTCTTGAGCATTGGGAAGGCCGCGTACGATGCCGTGATCCGATCGGGTCGCTATATCGTGGGTCCCAGCGACGCCTTCCTGATCGTCGTCGACGGCGAGGAAGGCCCCGAGGCCAATCTGGCGGCGGTGGGCGCAGAGGGGATGCTCGTGATCCCCTATGTGGGGGCGATACCCGTGGCCGGCCTGAGTCTGGCCCAGGCCCGGAAGGCCATAGACGACGCCATCGCCCGCCGCTTCCGCCACCTGGACATCGAGGTGACCCTGACGCGTCTGCGTGCCTTCCCCGTCAATGTCGTTGGAGAAGTCCAGTTCCCGGGCTCGTATCTCGTCAACGGCGTGGAGCAGGCCTCCGAGCTCATCCTCCGGGCGGGAGGGCTTCTCGAAGAGCCCGAAGGCCGCGCCTCGCTGAGAAACATCCAGTTGCGTCGGCTCTCCGAAGACGGCACGCTGGTGACATCGGATCGGCGGGTCGACCTGCAGCTGTGGAACATCACCGGCGATGCGGCCTACAATCCCTACCTCCTCGACGGGGACCAGATCCTGGTACCCGTGCGTGGCGATTCGGTCAGCCTATCTGGGGCGGTCAAGCGACCCGGAAACTACGAGCACTCGCCTGGTGACAGGGTCTCCGACCTCGTCAGGCTGGGGGGAGGCCTGATCGGCGACCCCGTGCACGCGATGTCCGAGCTCTCGCGACTGCCCACGAACGGGGAGAATGGCCGACCGGCCCCCGTCGACCTGGCCCGTGTCCTCGATGCCGACCCGGCCGCCGATCTCCTGCTTCGGTCCGGCGACAAGCTCTACGTTCAGGGGGAGGAGGAGTGGGTCACCGTCGAGGGAGAGGTCCGGTTCCCGGGCGCCTACCCCGTCGAGGCGGGGCTCACGCTCAAGGACCTGATCGAGAAGGCCCAGCTCACGTCCACCGCGTCTCTCGCGCAGGCCTCGCTGATCCGGCAGGTCCAGTACGGAGCACGCGACGAGGAGGATGCCGTCCTCAAGCGACTGCAGAGCATCCCGCGGTCCCAGCTGACCGACGGGGAGCGCGCCCTCCTGACCGTAAAGACGCAGGAAGTTCCGGGTCGGCTTCCCGTAGACTTCGTAAAACTCTTCGAGGAGGGGAACCTGAGTCAGAACATCCTCCTGAAGGGCGGCGATCTCGTCCGGGTCCCCCAGTTCGTGCATTCGGTCCTTGTCAATGGCGCCGTCCTGGCGCCGGCGGCCATTCCCTATGACTCCACGTTCACCATCAGCGACTACATCGCCCGGGCGGGCGGGTTCAGCGACCGGGCGAAGAAGCGGGACGTCGTGATCGTCCAGGGCAGCACCGGGCACTCGGTGAAGGCAACGAAGGTCTCTCGCATCGCACCGGGGGACGCCGTGTACGTACCGCTCAAAAGCCCCGGCCAGGGCTGGAGGATATTCCGAGAAACGCTCGTCGTCGTCACTCAGATCGCGACGCTCATCCTCATCATCCAGAATACCAGGAAATGATGGAACACGAGAGGAACATCCTCGACCACCTCGGCGTGGTCATCCGATGGCGACGGATGATACTCATCTGCGTGCTGGGTGTCTCCCTCGTCACCGCGGGAGTCAGCCTGATCCTGCCCAAGGCGTATCGGGCCAGCGCCGTGGTCTATCCCCCGAAGGAGGCGCAGGACATGTTCGGGCTTTCCGCCCTCCTGGGTGACCTGCCGATGGGCCTCCTGGGAATGGGCGAGTCTGCGATCTCGGCAACAGACTTCGTTCCGGTGCTGGAGAGCGATCGGGTGGCCGATGCCATCGCGGGCCGCTACGGCCTGATGGCGAGGTATGAGGCCGAGACCCGGGAAGACCTCCTGCTGATGATCGAGGACAGGCTGGACGTCGATCTCTCGCGCGAGCAGTACCTCACCGTCTCCTACGAGGACGAAACCCCGGAGCTTGCCGCCGAGATCACGAACGCCTTCGTCGAGGAGCTGGATCGCGCTCTTCAGGAGCGCAGAGTAGAGCAGTCCCGAAGCCTGCGCGACTACCTGGACAGGCGCCTGGTCGAGGCCAAGGACGACATGCTGGACGCCGAACGGGCCTACAACCAGTTCCAGCAGAGGCACATGGCGATCGACCTGGAGACCCAGGCCAAGGCTCAGATCGACGGCGCGTCCGAGATGTTCAGCGCCTTCGCGGAGCTCTACGTCAAGCGGGAGATCGCGGCGAAGAGGATGACGCCCGGCCATCCCAAACTGAGGCAGCTGGACCTCGATATCGCGGGGGCCAGGAAGGCCCTGGACGAGCTCCTGATGGGACGGTCCGCTGGTGACCGCGCCCAGGCCGAACCCGGCAATGCCCTTCCAGACATCTTCATACCCTTCCGGGAGGTGCCGGAAATCGGGCTCGAGGCACTGCAACTCATGCGCGACGTCGAAATCCACAACGCCATCTACACGTTCGTGCGACAGGAGTACGAGAAGGCCCGATTCGAAGAGGAGAAAGAGACACCCCTCGTCATCGTCCTGGACCAGGCGCTACCACCCGACTATAGAAGCCGTCCCCGACGGACGATGATGGTTGCCGTCGCCGGGGGGCTCAGTCTGGCCGTGAGCCTGCTGCTGGCCTTTTTGCTAGAGGCGCTCGCGGGCCTGGAAGGCGACAATCGTCGGAAGCTGGATTCGATTCTGAGCGACCTGAGGCCGAGGGGATCCGACTGATGGGCGGGGCCTGGGACACACGTTGGAAGGTAGGCCGATACGCGGTGGGCCCGCGGACCGGCCTGGCAAGATCATGCCGGCTCCTGTGGGCCACCGCCTGCCTGGTTGGCCTGTTCGGGACCGTCGCCGCGCAGGAGCCGGGCACGTTGCTCACCGTCGCGGGCGGCGGCACCGACGAGGGCGAGGGCATCCCCGCGGTCGAGGTCGCACTCAAGCGTCCTCTCGGCGTCGCCGTCGACTCGGACGGGAACATATTCATCGCCGATACCGACAACCACCGCATCCGCCACGTCGACGCCGCCACGGGCAACATAACCACTGTCGTAGGAACCGGAGAGCCCGGCTTCTCGGGTGATGGGGGCCCGGCGACAGGGGCTCAGATCAGGGCCCCCCAGGCGGTCGCTGTCGATCCCGATGGCAACCTCTACGTCGCCGACTCTGGCAACCGGCGCATCCGTCGCGTCGACGCCGCGACACAGACCATCTCCACGTTCTCGGGTACTGGTGACAAGGGCTTCAGCGGCGACGGAGGCCCGGCAGCCAACGCGGAGTACGACGAGATCGTCGCCCTGCTGCTCGACGGCCGCACGGCCCTCTATGTCGCCGACGGCCGCGGCCTGTTCACCGGGAACGATCGGCTTCGCCGCATCGATCTGCAGTCCGGCGTCATCCAGACCGTCGCTGGCAGTGGCAGTCCCAGCTTTTCTGGCGAGGGGGTGCCCGCCACGGACGCGGGTATGACCGTTGAGGGCATCGCGCTGGGCGGCGACGGCAGCCTCTACATCGCCGACTTCAACAACTACCGGATCCGCAGGGCCGACCCCGCGACCGGCACGATCAATACCGTGGTCGGCCGCGGCCCTCGGCCCTTCATGGGCGGAGGAGGATACGCGGGCGACGGCGGGCCCGCCACCAGGGCCCAGCTGAACATCCCCACCGGCGTGGCCGTCGACAGCTTGGGAAACATCTACTTCTCAGATACGGGCAACAACGTTATCCGCACGGTCGATGCGATCACCGATACCATCATGACGCTCGCAGGCACGGGCGTCGCTGGCGTCGTGGGGGATGGCGGAATCTCCCTGGATGCCGAGCTGGCCGAGCCGACCCGCCTGGTTCTGGCCCCGTCTGGCGATCTGATCATCGTGGACACGGGCAACAACCGCATCCGCCGGCTTGTCGACCCCACCTTCCGCACCCCGCTGCTGAGGCTCGTCGATCCGATTCTCGACTTCCGGCAGGTCAACGTTGGAGAACCGATCACCCTCCCGGTCCGCATCCAGAACGCGGGCAGCCTGGACCTGACGATACTGGGCGCGAGCTCCGACAATCCCGATTTCACCGTGGAAGCCGAGTTCCCCTTCACCATCGGCTGGTCCGAGGACGGCGGAATCCCCATTCGGTTCAGCCCCGTGGCCGAGGGCATCGTCGACGGCATCCTGACCGTCACCACGGATGACCCCAGGCTGCCAACGCTCAGCATCACGCTGAAGGGGACCGGGTCCGTCCCTGACATCGGAGTGAACCCTAAGGAGCTTGTCTACAAGAGGACCCTGATCGGCGATGAACGCACCCTGAGCGTTCAGATCTCGAACCTTGGCGTTGGGAACCTGCTGATCGGACGTATCAGCGTGACCGACACCCAGTTCGTCGTCGAGTTCCCCGACACGATCCGGATATCCAAGGGCGAGACCCGCCCGTTCTCCGTCATCTTCCGACCCTCCCGCCCCGACACCCAGCGGGCCGCCATCACCCTGTTCAGCAATGACCCCGATGACGCCGCGGTGGACATCACCCTCCAGGGCTTCGGCCAGATCGCAAGGCCCGGCGGGTTCGCCGATGCGTCCGACAGCCTGGGGGTGGGCGACACCGGCCCCGCGTTCGGCGCCGCGTGGGGCGACTACGACGGTGACGGCGACCCCGACCTCTACGTCGTCAGAAGCCTTGCTGGCAACCTTCTCTATCGAAACGATCCCGAGGGTTTCGCCGAGGTGAGCGCGACCGCCGGCCTTGACGATGAGGGCGACGGCAGCGGCGCGGCGTGGGCCGACTACGACAGCGACGGGGACCTGGACCTCTATGTCACGAACTTCGGAGACCCCAACCGTCTGTATCGGAACAACGGCGAAACGTTCAGCGAAGTCGCAGCACAGATGGGCGTAAACGATCCCGGCGACGGATATGGCGCGGCCTGGGCCGACTACGATCGCGACGGCGATCCGGACCTCTATGTAGCAAACTTCGGCACGAATCGCTTCTACCGCAACGATCCGGGCGGCTTCGTCGAGCTGGCCGGCTCCCTCGGTGTGGCCGATGATGGGAGCACGATCCAGCCGGCCTGGGCCGACTACGACAACGACGGCGACCCCGATCTGTTCCTGGCCAACAGCGGGGCCAACCGCCTGTTCAGGAACGAAGGCGGAACCTTCACCGACGTGACCCAGGAGATCGGCCTTCGGGAAGACGGGCCCAGCTTCGGTGCCGCGTGGGGAGATTACGACAACGACGGCGACCTCGACCTCTTCGTCCCGTACTTCGGCGAGGCGAACCGTCTCTTCGAGAACACCGGTTCCCGCTTCCAGGACCGGGCGTCGCAGCTCGGCGTGGGCAGCAGCGGACGCGGACGCGGCGCCGTGTGGGGAGACTTCGACAACGACGGCGACCTGGACCTATATGTGACCAACAGCGGTGAACCCAACCTGCTCTATCGGAACACGGCCCTGAGCCTCGCGGGCGACGGGCCGGTCGGATTCGAGGAGGTGGCCGACACCCTGGGCGTCGCCATCAATGCCGACAGCCGAGGCGTGGCCCTGGCCGATTTCGACACCGACGGCGGCCTCGACCTTTTCGTTGCCGTTCAGGATGGCCCCGACCGGCTGCTGCAGAACCAGGAGGCGGACGGGAACTGGCTCGTCATCCGACCGTCCGGGACGCAGAGCACCCGAGACGCGATCAGTGCGCGGTGCGAGATCAGATACGCAGGAGGCCTGCGCGCGATCCGGGAGATCACGGGCGGGTCGTCCTATCTGTCTCAGGACGCGCTCACCGCCGCCTTCGGCCTCGGTTTCACGGACATCATAGACACCTTGACTGTTCGGTGGCCGCTTGGAATCATCCAGCGCTTTGTCGACGTACCCGTAAACCGCATACTCGACCTCGACGAGGCTCCGCCCGCCCCGCCGGCACGCATCCAGCTGACCGCCCAGACTCCAGCCATCGTGGCCAACGGACAGGCCTCGACGGCCATCACCGCCCGGATTCTCAATGCCGCGGGCGAGGTGGTGCTGGTCGGCGACCTCGAAATCGCCTTCCGCCTCCTGGTGGGCGACGGCTTTTTCGTGGGCGCCGACACCGTCGAGGTGCGGGACGGTACGGCCTCCATCCTCTTCCAGGCGGGCACCAACCCCGGCCTGGAGATCGTGTCCGCCCGGTCCGGCGGGCTGTCGGGTCAGGTCACGATCGACCTCCTCGCGCCCCTCGACACAGACAGCTCCCTCGTTCGGACCGTTGTCGGGTCCGATCGGGGTTTCTCGGGAGACGAGGGACCCGCCACCGACGCGCGTCTCAACAGCCCCAGGGACGTCGCAGTCGACACGTCGGGCCAACTCTATATCGCCGATACGGAGAACAACCGCATTCGGGTGGTGGCCCTGGATGGCACCATCACCACGTGGGCCGGAAACGGGAACCGCGAGGCGACCGGAACCGGGGGTCCTGTCGCGCTCGCAGGAATCGCGGACCCTCGGGGCCTCGCCCTCTTGCCGGAAGGCGATCTAATCGTCGGCGAGCAGAGCGGCCACACCGTCAGGCGATTGGTCGTCGCCACGGACACGATAGAGGCCTTTGCGGGCCGTGGTATCTCCGGGTTCGGGGGCGATCTCCGACCCGCCGTAAACGCCAACCTGATCCTGCCCGTCGGCGTTGCCGCTGACAGGGGGGGCAACGTCTGGATCGCGGATCAGTTCAACAACCGGATCCGGAAGGTCGGTACCGACGGCATCATCACCACCGTGGCAGGCAACGGCGAAGCGGGCTACAGTGGCGACAACGTCTCAGCTACGAAAACCGGTCTATCGCAGCCTCAGGGGGTCGCCGCCGACAGCCTCGGTCGCATCTACATCGCCGATACGGGGAACAATCGGATTCGTTTGGTCGATCTTGACGGCACCATCACCACCGTGGCCGGAACGGGATCCGCCGGCGCCTCGGGGGACGGCGGGCCCGGCGTGCGCGCCGAGCTCAACCGGCCGCGGGACGTCGCCCTCGACGAGAAGGGCCACCTGTTTATCGCCGACACGAACAACCACCTCGCTCGGGTTCTCGACCTGACCAACGGCCTCATCCAGACCGTGGCCGGAACGGGCCAGGGGAGGTTCAACGGCGAGGAAGGACCTTCACTCGAGATCAGCCTTTCCAGTCCCTCGGGCATCGCCGTGGGGCCGACCGGGGCCGTCTTCATCGCCGATTCCGGAAACGACCGGATCCGCGAGCTCACCGTGGTCTTCCCGGAGAAGGAGCCGCCGTCGGGTGGCGGAGAGGATCCCGCCGACTTCAACGGAGACGGTCTGATCAACTTCAGCGACTTCGTCCTTTTCGCCTCCGCGTTCGGGGGCGCCGATCCCGCCTACGACCTCGATGGCGACGGCGTCGTAGCCTTCGGTGACTTCGTCCGGTTCGCCTCGGCGTTCACACGGGGGGCCAGCCTCGGTCGTCCCGCCTTCGGCCGCTTCTGATCCGCGATCAGGTGTGCGCCTTTCCGAGTCCGTTGCCTTCATGTCTCTCCCTCTCGTCCTTCGTCCCGACGCTGCCTCTATCGCTCGCGCCGCTTGCTGCGTCCGCAGAGGCGGGCTTATCGCGTTTCCCACCGAGACCGTCTACGGCCTCGGCACCGATCCCCGCAACCCAGGGGCCGTCGACAGGCTGTTCGATGTGAAGGGTCGGGAGCCCGCCAAGGCCGTGCTCCTGCTGATCCCCGCTCCCCGCGTCCTTCCGTCTCTGGTTGAACACGTCCCTCTGACCGCGCGCACGCTGATGGACGCCTTCTGGCCCGGACCCCTCACGCTTGTCTTTCGGGCCCGCCCCGGCCTCTCTCCGAGGCTGCTCGGGGGTGGGCAGACCCTGGGGATTCGGCTCTCGAGTTCCCCGATAGTCAGCGACCTGCTGGACCGCCTGGGTGGCCCGATCACGGGCACCAGCGCCAATCTCTCTGGGGCCCCCCCAGCGCGCACTGCGTCTGAGGTCGCCTCGCAGTTGGGAGACCGGGTCGACCTGATCCTCGATGGGGGCCCGACCCAGGAGGAGCGGCCCTCGACGGTTGTCGATGTCTCCGGAACGGAGGTCCTGGTGCCGAGGGAGGGGGCGATCCCGTCCAACAAGGTGTGGCGCGCTCTGGGTGTAGACCCCAAAGGATAGGCCCACGCGGCTTTGGCCAAAGAAGAAGGGGCAGGTCCATAGACCTGCCCCCATTCTTGCGCTGTTCTCCCGCCAGACCCCTACCTCTCCTGCACTTGCCTGTCCTTCGCGCCCTTCGTGCTCCTTTCGAGCCCAGCCTACCCGCTATGGAGCCTCGACGTCGATCTGTCCCTGGCTCAACTCACGCTCCGCGTACGCGTGCACCAGGCCGCTTTCCATGAAGAGGTCCACGATCTCGCCGTCAAGCTCGCCCCGCTCCACGTTCTCGCGGATGATCTTCAGCGCCAGTGAGAGGGGCATCAGCCTTCGGTACGGCCGATCGGATGCCGTGAGCGCCTCGAAGATGTCGGCCACCGCCAGGATGCGCGCCTGAAGCGGCAGGGCCTCGGCGGTCAGTCCTCCCGGATACCCCTTCCCGTTGAGTGTTTCGTGGTGGCCCCCTGCGAACTCGGCCACTCGCCGCAGCTTCTTCGAGAAAGGTAGCTGCGAGAGCATCCGTACGCTCACTGCGGCGTGGTTGTGCATGATCCCGAGCTCTTCCGCGGTCAGCGTGCCCTTCCGGATGGACAGGTTGTAGACCTCGTTCTCGGTAATGACGGGAAGCTCTTTGCCGTCGGCCTCGTACGAGCGGGAGGCGATCTCGCCCAGCCTAGCCACATCCTCATCGGCCATGAACTCCCCGCCCGTGTTGCACTGGACGATGAACTCGCACTCGTTCCGAAGCTCCTCAAGCGCCTCTTCGAGCGGCTTGCCGTCCACCCCAGCTCCCACCAGATCCGACTCGGGTCCGGCCGCTTCTCCCGGGCTCTTCTGCAAGGCGGCGATCTCCGCGTCCCGCTTCAGGACTTCGTATCGGGCGCGAACCGTCTCGATCCGATCGTGGATCGTCTCGAGCTTCGTGGCCTTGTCCACCACGTACTCGGGCGTCGTAATCTTGCCCACATCATGCATCCAGGCGGCCAGCCTCAGTTCGGTCAGCTCGTCCTCAGTAAAGCGGATCTTGCCCCACAACCCCGTCTCCGTGCGGTTGATCTCTGCTGCAATGCTCATCGTCAAGTCCGCCACACGCCGCACGTGGCCGGCCGTGTAGGGCGACTTCTCGTCCACGGCCGCCGCGATGCTCTGGATGAACGCATCGAAGAGGTTCTGAAGGTCGTCGATCAGCCGCGCGTTCGTGATGGCCACCGCCGCCTGCGAAGCCAGGGAGGTGATCATGGCCTCGAAGTCGCTCGAGAACGGCACGACCGCGCCACCCTCGCCCCCCTTGGCATTTAGAAGCTGGAGCACGCCGATGGTGTCGTCCTCGAAGTTCTTCATGGGCGCCACCAGCATCGATTGCGATCGATACCCCGTCGCGGCATCGTACTGCCTGGGTCCTCTAAAGTCGAAGCCTTCGGCCTCGTAGACATCCGGGATGTTCAC